>DASUHB010000061.1 GCA_036273715.1 Gemmatimonadaceae bacterium | reverse complement strand
CTCGCTGTGTTGCGGGCGGCCGCTCTACGACTACGGCATGCTGGATCTCGCGAAGCGGATGCTGCACCGGATTCTCGACACGCTGCGCGCTGAGATTCGCGCCGGTGTGTGCGTGGTTGGGCTCGAGCCGAGCTGCGTATCGGTATTCCGAGACGAGATGGGGAATCTGCTTCCTGACGATGACGACGCGCGCCGCCTGAGCAAGCAGACGCTCCTCTTGAGCGAGTTTCTCGCCTCGAAGGCGCCTGCGTTCGCGATCCCCGCGTTGCACGCCAAGGCGCTCGTGCACGGTCACTGCCACCAGAAGGCGGTGCTCGACTTCGACAGCGAGACGACGCTGCTCACGAAGGTCGGACTGGATTACACGGTGCTGGATTCGGGATGCTGCGGGATGTGCGGGGCCTTCGGATTCGAGAAGGGCGACCACTACGATGTGTCGATCAAGTGCGGAGAGCGCGTGTTGCTGCCCAAGGTCCGTGACGCCGCGCTCGATACCTTGATTGTGAGCAACGGATTCAGTTGTCGGGAGCAGATCGCGCAGACGACGGACCGGCAGGCGATGCACCTTGCGCAGGTCCTGAAGATGGCGCTCGACGGCGGGCAGCCGCGGCCGCGACCGGAGCTCGCGTACATGCCGGACATTGCGGCCCAACCGAAACGTGGTGGTCGTTCGCGCGAGGCAAATGCCTAACCGATTGCCGCCGCTCCCAACGCGTGGTCGACGATGTCCTGTGCCTGGCGCAGGATGCTCCGCAGATGGCCCGCGCCCTGGAAGCTCTCCGCGTAGATCCGGTAGAGGTCCTCGGTCCCTGACGGCCGCGCCGCGAACCAGCCGTTCTCGGCCACCACCTTGATGCCGCCCAGCGGCGCGCCATTGCCCGGCGCGCGGTCCATCACTCCGGTCACGACCTCTCCGGCGAGCTTGGTGATTCGTATCTGCTGCGGCGAAAGCGTCGCCAGCCTCTTCTTCTGATCGACCGTAGCCGGCTCGTCGACTCGATCATCGGCGGCTTCGCCTAACGCACGCGCAAGGTCACGGTACAGCTCGCCCGGATCCCGGCCCGTACGCGCGGTGATTTCGGCCGACAAGAGCGCCGGCACGATGCCATCCTTGTCGGGCGTCCACACCCGTCCGTCGATTCGGGCGAACGACGCGCCGGCGCTTTCCTCGCCGGCGAACGCCAGCGAGCCGTCGAACAGGCCGTCGGCGTACCACTTGAACCCGACCGGCACCTCGTAGAGCGCGCGGCCGATGCTGCGCGTCACCCGGTCGATCAGCGCGCTGCTCACCATGGTCTTTCCGACCGCGGCGCCGGTGCTCCACTCCGGCCGATGCCGGAACAGATAGTCGACCATCGCCGCCAGGTAGTGGTTAGGCGGGAGCAAGCCGTCGGCCGGGGTGACGATGCCGTGCCGGTCGTGATCGGTGTCGCAGGCGAACGCCACGTCGAAGCGGTCTTTGCGGGCGATCAATCGCTGCATGGCGTACGGCGAGGACGGATCCATGCGAATACGGCCGTCCCAGTCGAGCGTCATGAAGCGAAACGTGGGATCGACCTCTTCGCTCACGACACACAGATCGAGTCGGTACCGCTCGGCGATCCTCGGCCAGTAGTGGACGCCCGCTCCGCCTAACGGGTCGACGCCCATGCGGATGCCGGAAGCCCGCACGACCTCGAGGTCGACCACGCCGCCGAGGTCGTTCACGTACGGCGTCAGGAAATCGTGCGCGTGGGTCGTCGCGGCGCGACACGCCTGCTCGAACGGGAGCCGGCGCACGTCGCGCAACGCGCCCTCGAGCAGCGCGTTGGCCGTGGCTTCGATCGGATCGGTGACGCCGGCCGGTGCCGGTCCGCCGTTAGGCGGATTGTACTTGAAACCGCCGTTGTCGGGCGGGTTGTGCGACGGCGTCACCACGATGCCATCGGCCAGGCCGTGCGTCCGTCGCTGGTTGTAGGCAAGGATCGCGTGCGACACGGCCGGCGTCGGCGTGAATTCACCATCCGGAGCGATCATCACGTCGACGCGATTGGCGGCCAGCACCTCGAGCGCGCTCCGGAACGCCGGCACCGACAGCGCATGCGTGTCGATACCGAGGAAGAGCGGCCCATCGACGCCACGATCGTGGCGGGAGCGGCAGATCGCCTGCGTGATCGCCAGTACGTGCGCCTCGTTGAACGTGGCGTCGAACGACGAGCCGCGATGCCCGGATGTGCCGAACGCAACCCGTTGGGCGAGCACTGCCGGGTCCGGCGTTAGGCGATAGTAGGCATCGATGAGCCGCGAGACATCAACCAGCTGTGCGGCCTGAGCAAGCTGGCCCGCAAGCGGGCTGATCGGCGTCGTCACCGGATCCTGCCGCGCGGTCCGCCCATCTCCTCCCTCAGCGCACCGGGCCGCGATCCGATGGACCGGCTTCCGCCCGGATGCGCGCGGCCCAGCCGGCGGGCGTCGGATCGAGGGCCACTGCCTCGTCCACGCTCAGCAGGCCCACCTCCGCGTCGGCTCGCCGCGTGCGCCGCCGCGCAGCGCTCTTCGCCGCGCGCGCCGCGGGTACTTGGACGTCGGCGTCGGAATTGATCGAACGCTCCGCGAGGTCCGTTAGCAACTTGTCCGTCTCACGCTCCTCATCGAGCGTCTGTTGAAGCAGTCGGCGGTGGTCGTCCCGTCCGAGCAACGCGGCATAGGTGCGGACCGTGCCGTAGCACGCCATCTCGTAATGCTCTACACGTTGCGCTTTGGTGATGAGCCCCGCATCCAGAACCTCGGGCGATGGCTTCACTTTGATCAGCGCGGCACCTTCCTCCAGCAGCCCTTCCATCCCGATACTCTTCTGGGCTTTCGGACGCTCGCCGAGCTGCTTGAAGATGCGCTCGAGCCGCGTCACGTGGCCGCGCGTTTGCCGCTCATGCGTGGTGAAGGCACGCTTGAGATCTCGGTGCGACGCCGCCTTGATCATCTTGGGCAGCGCCCGCATGATCTGCTTCTCGGCGCCGTACAGACCTCTGAGCTCCTCCACGTAGAGCTCCTCGAGTGAAGTGAGTTCCATGCGATCTCCTGGCGAGTGTTAGTCGCGACGCGTGCGGCCGGCGATCGTCGCGCACCATGGGGTCACGCAACAATGGGGCCTCTCACCACTCGATCACTTCTTTGATCGAATCGGACGGACGATCGCCGAAGGCCTCCGCGAACTGACTCGGACGGTGATGCCGTGTAATCAGGGCGCCAAGGTGTCCACCCCAGCGGCGATGCCCGCGCGCTAAATCTTCCGCCGCCATCTGAAAATGGCCGTGCGCCGCATTCACGCTGCCGAACATGACCTGGTTGCTCATGACCAGCCGCCGGATCAATTCGGCGCCGGCGACCTGCAGCGGCCGATCGCCGCCCGGAATTCCCGTCACCACGTAGACCCCGTTCAGCGCCAACGCGTCCAGGAGATTGAACTCGAGGGCCGCGATGCCGCTGGCATCGAGGATCACGTCCATGGCGCCCACCTTGTCGCGCACTTGATCCGCCGGCACCCGGCGGCCGTCCACGTAGTGCCCGCCAATTCCCGTGAGCCATTTCGGGCGCGCGCTCGCGCTATCGAGCACGTCGAGTCCGTACACATTGGCGCCTCGCAGCACCAGGACCATCGCCGCAAGCAACCCCACCGGTCCCAATCCCGCCACCAGACAGCAGCGTCCCAACAGCCACGCAGGAGTGATCGCCGGTTCGGGGCAGCGCATGCTTTGAAGCCGAATCGCGTCATCGATCGCCTTCTCGACGATCGAGAGCGGTTCCATCAGCACGGCGATCGAGGCGAGCTCGGGAGCCACGACGATGACGTGCTGTTCCTTGTCAACCACGTACTCCGTTTGATAGCCGTCCAATCCCTTTATGCCCCGCTCGCGGTATTTCCCTGTTTGACACATGTCCGAACGGCTCGCGAGACATGAAAAGCATTGACCGCAACCTCGCCGCACGGTGAACACCACGTAGTCGCCGTTCGTCGCCCGGGTCACCGCGGAGCCGACCTCGACTACCTGACCGAACATCTCGTGGCCGATCACCAGGTCATGCTGACCGTCGGGCGCCGTGGCACGTCCCCCGGACACTTCCTCCCGGTCCGTGCCGCAAATGCCTACGCGAATGATCCTGACCTTGATCTCATCAGGCGCGCCGACCGGAGGCTCAGCTCGTTCCGCCAGCTCGGCGCCTGCCTTACCGGGAACGATGGCAATCGCTTTCATGCGCTGCTTCGCCGCAGGAACCTTGCCCGCGGAACGAAGCGTGCAAGATGATTCTTCGGGAGCCGCTTTGACGTGCGACCCGAACCCCAACATCATGCGCACAGTTCGTAGGGCCGACGAGATCGCACGGTGAGCGCGGTCGAGCTACGGTGCAACGTGAGGGCGCCGGGCGTGCCGCTGCGACATGTGTGGGAACACACCGTCGGGAGCGGACATGCCCCGCTCGCCTTGCGCGCGGACTATCAGGCGCAGCTCAAACGCTGCCATGACGAGTTAGGCATCCGCCACGTGCGGTTCCACGGACTGCTCTGCGACGATGTGGGGACGCTCGTCGGCGAGCTCGACAAATTGGTGTACTCGTTCTTCAATGCCTTTCAGATCTGGGACGCACTGCTCGCTTCCGGAATGCGTCCGTTCGTCGAGCTGAGCTTCATGCCGACGATCCTCGCGTCGGGAAGCACGACCGTCTTTCACTACCGGGGCAACGTCACGCCGCCGCGAGACTATGGGGCGTGGGAAACGCTCATCCGCAAGTTCGCGGCAGAGAGCGTGGCTCGATACGGTGTGGCGGAAGTGCGGACGTGGTTCTTCGAAGTGTGGAACGAGCCTAACTTGCCCGCCTTCTGGACGGGGACGGAGCAGGACTACTTCACGCTCTATCGTCATACCGCGGCCGCGCTCAAGAGCGTGGATGCGGCGCTTCGCGTGGGCGGGCCGGCGACCGCGGACGACGCGTGGATCGACGAGTTCCTGGACTTCACGGAAAAGGCCGGCGTAGCGGCCGACTTCGTGAGCACGCACCACTATCCCACGGACGCATTCGGCAAGCCGGGCGATGACACGGAGGCACAGCTCGCCGCGAGCGAGCGCAGCGTGCTTCGCGATCGAGCTGCCCGCGTTCACGGACAAGCACGGGGCAAGCCGCTGTACTACACCGAGTGGAACACGTCGTCCAACCCGCGCGATCCAATGCACGACGAACCATACGCGGCAGCAGTAATCGTGAAGACGATGCTCGAAGCCACCGGACTGGTGGACGGCTACAGCTACTGGACCTTCAGCGACGTTTTCGAGGAGAACTACTTTCCATCCATTCCATTTCAGGGCGGATTCGGACTCCTCACGCTCCAAGGAGTCGCGAAACCGTCGTATCGGGCCTTCGAGGTGCTGCACCATCTGGGCACGGAGCTCGTCGCCTCGCTGACCGACATCCATCCGACAGTCGATGTCTGGGTCGCGCGCGATCCCGGCGCACAACGCCTTACTGTGGTCCTAACGAACCACGCCTTGCCGCGTCATCCGATCGCGTGTGAGCACGTGCGGGTGCGCCTCGAAGGAGCGCCTCGCCCAACGAATGCGTTCGTGCAGCGCATCGACGCGGACCACGCGAATGCGAAGGCGGCGTGGCTCGCCATGGGATCGCCTGCCTATCCGTCGGCTGCCGACGTGGAGCACTTGCACCATGCGTCCCGGCTCGTCGCCGAACCGCAGCGATGGCGTGTCGAAGAAGGCGCCCTGCTGATCGAGCTCGACATTCCTCCACACGCTGTCGCGGCCGTCACCCTCACGCTCGGCACGCCGGTCTCTTCCACTTGAGGGAGCTGCGCCGAGACGTAGCTCTCGCCAATGCCCAACAGCATGATGCGCCGTACGAGGCCATGCTGGAGGACGTCGAGCGCAAGGCGATCGCGTACTTCGACCACGAGGTCAATCCCGCCACCGGGCTGGTGCGGGACAACACCGATCGTGAGTCGCCGGCCTCAGTTGCCGGCACCGGGTTCGCGCTGAGCGCCTACACGGCCGCGGTGGAGCGCGGCTACATGGCGCGCCGCGAGGCAGCCAGCCGGACGCGCACGGCCCTGCGCTTCCTCTGGAACGCGCCGCAGGGCGATGCCGCCGACGCGACCGGAGCGCACGGCTTCTTTTACCACTTCCTCGACATGGCCACCGGCCGCCGCGTGTGGAAGTGCGAGCTCTCGACCATCGACACTGCCATCGCGCTGGCCGGCATTCTGTCCGCCGCCGCGTACTTTGACCGAAACACGCCGCACGAACGGGAAATCAGGTCGTTAGGCGACGATATTTATCGGCGGGTGGACTGGCGGTGGGCGCTCAACGCCGGCCGCGCCGTCTCGATGGGATGGAAGCCGGAGAATGGCGGGCGGTTTCTGCCGTACCGGTGGCGGGGATACACCGAAGCCTTGTTGCTCTACGTGCTGGGGCTCGGCTCGCCCACCCATGCGCTGCCGCGAGATTGCTACGCGCGATGGACCGCGACGTACCGATGGGTGCGGGCGTACGGCAGCGACTACGTACACGCCGGTCCCCTGTTCATTCACCATCTGAGTCACATTTGGATCGATTTCCGCGGTATTCGTGACGCGTACATGCGCGGCAAGGGCATCGACTACTTCGAGAACAGCCGGCGGGCCACGTACGTACAGCGCGCATATGCCGTTAGGAATCCGCGGCGTTTCGACTGGTACGGGGACACGTGGTGGGGCGTGACGGCGAGCGACGGACCTGGCAACGCCACGCGCACCGTGCACGGGGCGCCGCGAAGGTTCTACGGCTATCATGCGCGCGGCGTCCCGTATGGCCCGGACGACGGCACGTTGTCGCCGTGGGCCGTGGCCGCTTCACTCCCGTTCGCGCCGGAGATCGTGCTGCCGACGTTACAGTCGGTGCACGCCACCTATCCCGGACCCAAGCGGAGCTACGGTTACATGTGCAGCATCAATCCATCGTTCCGCACATCACGGGGCGGACCGGGATGGATTTCGCCGCGAGACTATGCCATCAATCAGGGGCCGGCCGGACTCATGGTCGAGAACTTCCGATCGGGACTGATCTGGCGACTCATGCGGTCATGTCCATACGTACGCGCCGGATTGCGTCGGGCCGGCTTCACCGGTGGGTGGCTCCTGAACCGCGGGCATGAAGACACGTAGCGGTTGTCGCAGGCCCGCGTCTCGCCGGATGTTCTTTGCCACGCTCGTGTGTAAGACGTTCGCGTCACGAACGACGCGCGCGCAGCGCCAGCATTGACAGGGGATCCTCCGGGGCGGCGCCGTCGAGCGCTCGCCCCGGCCTAACGCGTCCGCTAGTGCAGCACCTTCTGGATTGCCTGCGCGCGATCGAGGTGCTTCTGTAAGACCGGCCCCGCGGCCTTGATCAGATCCTTGAGCGCCTGATTCTGTGCTTGATTTTCCGCCGAGTCCGCCCAGGCGATTACTGCCTGGTGAATGCCCGCCTCGTTGGCGATGTACGTCGAATCGTAGGCGTGACCCTTGGCGGCCGACCCGAGCGCTGACTGTTCGTTCTGCACCGCGCTCGTGAACGGGTCTTGCGCCGGCTTCTCCGGAGTGATGTTCTGCGCCTTCGCGAGCAGCTGGCCTTTGACGCGCAGCGCGTGATGCTCGCCCATCATCAACTTGGCGAATTGCTTCACTTGCGAGTTCGTTGCTTTCGGAAGCGCGGCCGCGCCGAGCATGCTGTCGGCCATGTTCACCTCATCGAGCAAGGCGACGATGTTGGCATCCGAAAGCGTCGTCGCCGTAGGCGAGGCTGGCGCCGCTGCGGGCGCCGTTGTGTCCGCTGCCGCGGCAGGCGCCGCTGCTGAGGTCGTGTCGGCTGTAGACGCGCTTTCTTTGCCTTTGCAGGCGATCAGCGCCAGGGAAGCAAACACGAGAAACGAGAGTTCGGTGTACCGCCGGCGAGCGAGTCGCATACAGCCTCCGGATGGTCGATCGTGCGTGAAAAATCCCGCACCTAACGCGACGCAAGAGGTGCACCGTGCGCGGCGAACCAACGGTGTTAGCCGACGCGTCGAGCGCGCCGCGTACGGTGATCAAACGACCTTCGCGTGCCGGATCACCTCCTGCCACCGCCCGTCGTGTTGCATCCACACGGCCGTAAACCGAAGATGCTGCGCTTTTCCGGCGAGCGGCATCGTTCCGCCCCACATCCCCCGAGTCACGACCCAGAAAGGCATCGACTTCGGCGTCACTCGAGCGTCGCACGTCCTGCTCCGCGGTTTCTGCGTCGGTCATGCGTGTGCTCCGCGTTAGGCGGTGGGACGAGAGCGCCGGACGCCGAAGCCGCCGCGGGAAGCATGGCGTGCACGGAAGACGGGATCAAGACGCCCCCGCGCTGGTCGGCGTGCGCGCCGTTCGTTTCCGAAAAACGAAGAAGCTCCACTACGGATGGCGCGGGACGTTAGCTTGTGATCCGAATGCGCGACGACATCCCGCTCGGCCCCGGAAAGGAATTCGACCTCGTGCGCGCCCTCGAGCAACGATGGGGCGACGCGGCGCACGGAATCGGCGATGATGCGGCGCTCATCGACGTGCCGCCCGGACATCAGCTGGTGGTCAGCGCGGACAGCGCCGTCGACGGCGTCCATTTTCGCCGCGACTGGCTCACGCCGCGCGAGATCGGGTGGCGCGTCGCAGCAGCAGCACTGAGCGATCTGGCGGCGATGGCCGCGGACCCGCTGGCAATGCTCGTCTCGTTGTCCATCCCTGACGCGTGGCTCGGCGACATACTCGACCTTGCCGACGGGTTGGCTGACGCAGCCCGTGCGACGTCCGCTCACATCGCGGGCGGCGATCTCACCGGCGCTCGCGAGTTGTGCATTGCCATCACCGTGCTCGGCGCCGCGGTCAATCCGTTGCGTCGCAACGGCGCGCGCCCGGGCGATGTGTTGTTCGTCACCGGGCGCTTCGGTGGACCCCTTGCCGCATTGACTGCGTGGCAAGGCGGCGGTCGCCCATCGCCCGCGGATCGTGAGCGCGTCGCGCATCCGGTGCCGAGGGTGCGCGAGGCCCGGTGGCTCGCCGAGCACGGTGCGCATGCGGCGATCGACGTGTCCGATGGTCTGCTCAGCGACGCGGCACACATCGCCGCCGCGTCGCACGTGCGGCTCGCGATCGCCCTCGATCATCTGCCCACGTTGGGCGGGCTCTCGCCGGACACCGCCGCCCGGAGCGGGGACGAATATGAATTGTTGGTCGCGTCGCCTCGCGACATCGACACCGCGGAGTTCGAGCGCCGATTCGAGCTGCCGCTCACGGCAATCGGACGCGTCGAAGCCGGCGACGCCGATGTCGTGGCCACGCTGCACGGCGCGCGCGTTGCGCCGGGCGGCGGGTTCGACCACTTTTCGTGAGCATGCGTGCTCTGATTGTCTATCCCACGATGGTCCTCATGACCATCGTGCTCGGCGTTCCCATCGTCGTGTTGTCGCTCTTCGGTGTGCACATTCCGCCGGACAGCTTTCTGGGCCGCGCGCCGCGCGTCTGGTCCAAGGTGGTGCTGTGGGCATCGGCGGTTCGCCTTACGGTGCGCAATCCCGAGCACATCGGCGCGCCCAACGACGCGCGCATGTACGTGTCCAACCACGTGAGCTGGTACGAGATCTTTGGCCTCGCGTGCGTGCTGCCGCACTACCGGTTCGTGGCGAAGAAGGAGCTCGCGTCGATTCCTGTCTTCGGGCGTGCGGCGAAGGAAGTCGCCGCGATCTTCATCGATCGCAAGAATCGGAAGGCTGCGTTTCAGACGTACGCCGAGGCCGCGGAGCAGATCAAGCGTGGGACGTCGGTGGCCGTGTTTCCGGAAGGCACGCGCGGACGGTCGTACGCGCTGCGGCCGTTCAAGAAAGGGCCGTTCGTGCTGGCGATTGCTGCGCAAGTGCCGGTGGTGCCCGTCGTGAGCTGGGGGACAAAGGAAGTGCAGGGCAAAGGGCAGTTCGCCATCCATTCCGGCACGTGCGAGCTCACGTTTCTCGAGCCGATCGCGACCACCGGTCTGACGTACGACGACCGGGACGCGCTCCTGCGCACCGTGTGGGAGCGCATCGCGCAGGCCCTGGGCGAGAAGGGCGTGCCGCCGACGGGCGCGCCCATGGAGACCGCCGCCTAACGGAGCAGCGCGGCGCCACCCTCATCAACGGACGACATGTCAGAGATCATCGAGATACTGGCGCGGGAAATCCTCGATAGCCGCGGGAACCCGACCGTCGAGGCCGACGTGGTGCTCGACTCGGGCGTCACGGGCCGCGCCGCGGTGCCAAGCGGCGCCTCCACCGGCGAGCACGAAGCCCTCGAGCTCCGCGACGGCGATCCCAAACGCTATGGCGGCAAGGGCGTGCTGCGGGCCGTGCAGCACATCGAGGAAACCATCCTGCCCGCGGTACGCGGCTTGGACGCCACCGACCAGGTCGAGATCGATCACACGCTCCTGGCGCTGGACGGCACGCCGAACAAAGAGCGCTTGGGCGCCAACTCGATGCTGGCCGTCTCGATGGCCGTTGCGCGCGCGGCCGCAACCGACGTCGGCCTGCCGCTCTACCGCTACCTGGGCGGCCCGATGGCGCGTACGCTGCCGGTGCCGATGATGAACGTGCTCAACGGCGGCGCCCACGCCACGAACACCGTCGACTTCCAGGAGTTCATGATCGTTCCGTTAGGCGCGGAAACGTTCGCCGAGGCGCTGCGCATGGGCGCCGAGGTGTTTCACTCGCTCAAGAAAGTGCTCGTGAAGCGCGGCCTCGCCACCGGCGTCGGCGACGAGGGCGGCTTCGCGCCCGATCTCAAAAGCGACGAAGACGCGCTGGCCGTGCTCATCGAGGCCATCGAAGGCGCCAAGTACGCGCCCGGAAAGCAGGTCGCCCTGGCGCTCGACCCCGCGGCGAGCGAGCTGTACGACAAGAACGGACACTACGTGTTCAAGAAAAGCGGCGCCGGCACGCTCGACGCGCACGCGATGATCGACCTCTATGCCAGGTGGCTCGATCGGTTCCCCATCGTCTCGATCGAGGACGGCCTGGCCGAGGACGACTGGGACGGGTGGGCCGCGCTCACCGCTGCGTTAGGCGACCGCGTCCAGCTGGTCGGCGACGACATCTTCGTGACCAACACCTCGCGGCTCGCGCGCGGCATCGAGAGCCACGTCGGCAACGCGATTCTCATCAAGGTCAACCAGATCGGCACCCTCACCGAGACCCTGGAAGCCATCGAGATGGCGCGCTCGGCCGGCTACTTGTCCGTCATCTCGCACCGATCTGGAGAAACGGAAGACGTGTTCATCTCCGACCTCGCCGTGGCCACCAGCGCGGGCCAGATCAAGACGGGATCGGTATCGCGCGGCGAGCGCGTGGCCAAGTACAATCAGCTGCTCCGCATCGAAGAAATGCTCGGCGAATCCGCCGAGTATCCGGGCGGAGCGATTTACGGGTTGTGAAGACGCGACCACGATTCCCGATCTGGCGGATCGTGACCATCGCGGCCATCGTCGGCGGCGCGCTGTTCGCGTTACAAGGTGGCGAGTACGGGACGTGGGACCTGTTGCAGCAGCGGGCGCGGAAGCAGCATCTGCTCGCGCAGATCGACACGCTCCAGCGTCAGATCGATTCGCTCGAGCGGGTGAAGAAGGCCGTCGAGACGGACCCGGCCACGCAGGAGCGCATCGCGCGCGAACAATTCGGAATGGTTCGCGGTGACAACGAAATTCTCTACCGGTTCGCCGAGCCCGCCGACAGCGCGCATCCCAAGCCGTGATGGCGCGACGGCCAATGCAGCCCCGGCCATTCGGGACGCCCGCCGGTGCGCCCGGCGCGTCATTCCGTTAGGCGAACGCGCGCGCGTAATCCTGTAACATCAGGCGGTAACACGGGCACGACGCCTCTTCCAGGCTCGCGCGGCTCGTGACCGTGACGCGACCCCTGCTGTAGCGAATCGCCCCCGCGGCCTGCAGCTGCCGCGCCGCCGCCGAGACCGTCGGCCGCTCGACATCGAGCATCTGGCCCAGGAATTCCTGGGTGAGCGAGAACTGATCGTCGCCCACGCGGTCGTGCGTCATGAGGAACCAGCGCGCACAGCGCTGCACGACCCGATGCCGCTGGTTGCACGCCGAGCACTGCGCGACCTGGCTCAGCATCGCGTCCGTGTATCGGAGCATGATGCGGCGCATCGCCGTGCCGCGCTCGAGCGCGCGGCGAAACGCGGCGACCGTTAGGCGCCTGGCGGCGTCGGGTATCTGGATCACCGCCTGAATCGATGCGGTGTGGACGCCGAGGAACGCGCTCAGGCCCGCCATGCCTTCGTTCCCGACGATCGCCACTTCCACGCCTTTCTGTCCATCGATCGGCGCAACCAGTGAGATCACGCACCGTTGCGGGAAGTACACGTGCGAGATCCGCTCGCGCGCTTCGAACAGCACATGTCCGTGCGGCAACGCGACGTCCTGCAGGTCGGCCTGCAGCTCGATGTAGTCCGCGCGAGGCAGCGCCAGGAGCAGTTGGTTCTGCTCCAGACGCCTCGGCGTATGGGATGTGGGCACGAGATCTCCTCGCCTGCGACACGTGGGTGAATCACCTGACGGCAGGCGACGAGGCGGCGACGCCGAATCTCGATGTCGTGAGATGAACGGCGCGCGCACGTGCGTGCGCGCGCGCCGCCGATCCAATTGAGGCTTGCCCTACGATATCCGAACCATAGCCGGGCGCAACGTCGATAACGATGGTGCGCGCGCCTGGGTGTGGAGATACTCGTTCTGGTCGTGCTCCAAGCCGTCGCTGGGAAGCGACGACCACAGCGGTCCCAGGTCGTTCTCGATGCGGTCGAGGTAAGGCTGCGGAACCGTCGTCGTCTCCCGCTCGAAGAACCTCCGCACGCTCGCATCGGAATCCAGCAGCGCGCGCACGCGTTCGTGTTGCTTGAGACGGCCAAAGCGCTCCGATGACGTGCCGCGCAGGATGTTGATCCACTTGGGAATCGCGCCCTGATTGGCGCGGAACCGGCGCGCGATCTGCGGCCACGAGAACGCGTACCGCTCGAGGCTCAGCAGGTTATCGTAGAAGGCGGTCCACTCGTAGTTCTTCGGCACCACGTTCATGGCCTGGCTCGCGTCCAGGAAATGGAACGGGAACGGGAGCACGCGGCCCGCGCGCTGGAGCTCGAGATTGAGCGGCGCGGCGCTCCCGAACGCCGAGAGCAGCGAGAACGCCGGAAACGCGCCGGGCACCATGTCGAGAAACCGCTTCGTGAGCTCGAACGGCTCCGGTCCTTCGTCGGTGTCCAGTCCGAGCACGAAGTTGGTCTGGACGTACGGCACGTAGCGCAGAATCATGTTCACGTGCTCGGCCACGCGTTTGACCTTGTCCAGCCCGACATCGCGGCCGGTCCTGGTCTTGTTGCCTAACGCAAACCACGATTCGATGCCGGGCAGGATCGCCTTGAAGCCGTTTTTCTTGAGGCGCGCGAGACGCGGCTCGGAGAGGAGCGACAAGCTGCTCTCGGCGAAGAAGTCGATGCTGTCGGGCGGCGCGACATCTTCGATGGCGCCCATGTAGTCGTCGAATCGGACGCCGAAGTTCGGATCGTGCCAACCGACTCGCGGCCGCCGGACCTTGCTGAGCAGAAAGCGCAGGTCGCTGCGGATCTGATCGAAGCCGAGCGGTTGGTATTCGACGGTCGAGTCGATGCAGAAGGGGCACGTGTACGGGCATCCGAGGCTGCCGAGCATCGGCACGATCTTGAGCATCGGCGTCTTGGCGAGCGTCGGCTCGATGAATTTCCATCGCTCCTCGACGCTCGGCAGCGACTGCGGCTGCTGCGCCGCGCTCCATTGGACGCCCATGGCGCGCTGCGGCATGCACTCGCGGAGGACGTTGTCGATGACGGTGCGGTCGGTGAAGCCTAACACATAGTCGAAGTGACGCGCCGCGTCGCCGGGGTAGCAGCGTGCGTGCGGCCCGCCGAGGACGGTGACGGCGCCGCGCCGGCGATGCATGTTGCTGATCGCGTACGCGGTGTGCGCCGCCTGCGTAAAGGCGCCGACGAACAGGACATCGGCTTCGGCGAAGACCTCGCTGGCGAGATCTTCGAAACCGGTATAGCAAATGAAGCGAACGTCGTGGCCGGCTTGCTCGCACCAGACTGCCACGGCCTGCGGCATGATGCTGGCGAGGTTGGCGTTCATGAGCCGCGCATACATGGCGCGGGTGGGCCGTTCGGTGGTGAGATCCAGGACGGTGATGCGCAATCGACGCACGGTTGCCTCCTCGCTCTCGCGATGAGAATGCAGTGCGTCGCTTGGGACGGGGCCATCGGCGCCGGCGCACATCAACCCTGCGGCGGGGAAAGCGCAGGTGACAGGCGGAGGTGGGCCGCTATGTCATATAGAGAACATAGCGTGCGGATGGGGCAGGCGATAGGCGTGTGTTTTTCGACAGCCTGCGTGGGGCGAACGACGCTCAGGGCGCCTTGACTCGCCAACCGGGCAGCACGATATTGCGGGCACTGACGCGGGGTGGAGCAGCCTGGTAGCTCGTCGGGCTCATAACCCGAAGGTCGCGGGTTCAAATCCCGCCCCCGCTATTTAAGAGAAAGAGGCGCCCTCTCGGGCGCCTCTTTTTTCTTGCTGGACGGTGGCCGACGCTCGGCCGCACACTGCCGCGCCCGTCGTGTTCCGTGGACGCGCGCAGCAACGTAACGACTGCCCGCGTCCCGCGCGCCGAGCGATGCAGCGAGTCGGACGAACGCGTTCGGTCGGGCTGCGGAAGCCGATTCCGTTAGGCGTAGCGCCGGGCGTCGAGGATCTGGCCGGTCATCGTGCCCTGCACGCTGTCCCGGTATGCCTTGGCGACGGTCGACGCGGGCAGCGTGTCGGCGATCGACATGCCCATCGCCTGCACCGTTTCGGTGACCCACGGAGGGCTCACGGCGTTGATGCGCAGTCCCGAGCGCAGCTCGAGGGCTGCGGCGCGCACGAACCCTTCGATGCCGGCGTTGATCAGACTTACAGACGCGCTGCCCGGCATGGGCTCGCGCGCCAGCACGCCGCTCGTGAGCGTGATCGAGCCGCGCTCGGCGAGCCACCCCTGCGCGAGGCGTGCGACGTTCACCTGGCCCATCAACTTGTTTTGGTTGCCGAAGACGAAGTCCTCTTCGGTGAGCTCGCCTAACGGACGGAACCGCGCCGCGCCGGCGGCGCAGATCACCGCGTCCACCATGCCGACGTGCTCGAAGAGCGATCGGATCGACGTCGAATCGGCCAGGTCGACCGTGAGATCGCTGGTCCGATGATTGACGCCGATCACCACGTGCGTCGGCGTGAGGGTGGCCGCCACCGCTTTGCCGATGGTGCCATGGCTGCCGATGAGTAACACCTTCATCCGGTCCTCCTCCTGTGCATGCGTCCCCATGTCGTGCTCACGGTGCGGGCCGGCTGGCCGGCGCCGCCGCCATCGACGCCGGCTCGGCGTGCTCTGTTAGGCGCGGACGAGTCGCCTCGCCCGACACCACCCGCACCGGCGCGTCTGCGCCTGCCGCGCACGCCCGCTCCAACTGCCTCGACTCGACCGCCAGGTCCACCTTCACGATGTCCGGACGGAAGAACAGCGCCACCGTCCAGTCGATCATGATGCGAGCCCGGCGCGACCACCGCGGCATCTGGAAAAGGTAGTACGTGCGCCAGGTCCACCACGCGGGGAATCCGGTGAGCGGGATGCCCATGACGCGGCCGATTGCCTGAAAGTGACCGAGCGCGGCCATCACGCCCAACTGCGAGTACACGAAGGGGCGCGGCGGCTCGCCGCGGAGCGCCCGCGCAATGTTGTGCGCCACGACCTTGGCCTCGCGCACCGCGTGTTGGGCGAGCGACGGATACGGTTTGCCGCTCGGGTCCGGTATCGCGGCGCAGTCGCCCAGTCCCCAGAGCGACGGGCGGGCCGCGCTGCGCATGGACGCTTCGACGATGATGCGGCCGTGCCGGTCCTTCTCCACCGGAAGCGATGCGACGAGCGGATGCGGCTCGATGCCCGCCGAGAGCACGATGGTGCTGGCCTTGATCACCTCGTCGGCCATCGTGATGCGGTCCTGGTCGATGCGCTTGACCGGGGTGTGCGTTCGGATGTCGACGCCGCGTTTCGTCAAGACTTTGGCCGCGTGCGCCGCCAGCGCCGGGTCCACTTCGCCGAGGATGCGCGGGCCGGCCTCGATGAGGTGAAAGTGCACCTCGTCGCGGCGTACATTCTGGTACCAGCGGACGATCTCATCGACGAACGCGGTGAGCTCGCCGGTGAGCTCCGTGCCGACGAGGCCCGCGCCGATCAGGACGACGGTGAGGAGCTCGCGTTTGCGCTCCGGGTCGGTTTCGACATCGGCGCGCTCGAACCGCTCGATCAGGTGGTTGCGGAGGACGATCGCATCGGCGACCGTCTTGAACGTGAACGCCTGCGCGGATCCGGGGATGAGCCGCTCGTTGGTCTTTGCGCCTAACGCAAGCACCAGGTGGTCGAACGAGAGGTCCTGCGCGGTGCCTTCCGGCACGGTGAGCGACACGATGCGCCGGTCGAGGTCGATCCGGCCCACCGTGGCCTCGATGAATGTCGCGCGCCGGAGGAACGGCCGGATGGGCTGCGAGCAGTGGCGCAGCTCGAGCGTGCCCGAGCACGCCTCGAAGAGGAACGGCGTGATGAGGAAGAAATTGTCGCGGCTGACGAGGACGACTTCCACGTCGCGTCGCCTGCCGAGCAGCTTTTCGAGGCGCCGGGTGGCGATGACGCCGGCGAACCCGCCGCCCAGGATGAGGATGCGAGTCGGAGCGCCGAGGGCTGTGGACGCGCTGTTGGTAGCGTTGGGCATGGGTGCATCTCCGCGATCGAGCTATCGACGGCTGGCACGCATGCGGCAGGGGCCGCCGCGCGCGCTCGGTATTCGCAAACTGGCCTGGCCGGGGCCGAGATACCAGCGGCGCCGCTCAGGTGGCCGGTCGTTCGCGCGCGCGGCGGGCTTCGTAGCTCTGGAGGTGCAGGAGGGCGAGTCGGAGCAGGGGACAGCGGGCCGGATCTGGTGCGAGCCGGAGGAGCGCCCCGATCACGTGGTCGGCTTCGGTGCGCCCGCCTGATTCCATGTCGCGGAGCATCGATGCCGCGAGCGTCGACCCGGGCGCGGTGAACGTCGCGCGGCCCCGCTCCATCGCCTCTGGCCGCACCGGGACGTCCGCGTGCTTCGCGATGGCCGCGCATTCATCGAGCAGCGCCACCGCGACGTCCGCGCCGCCCGCGGCGACGACGTCGCCCACGGTCGCGCGCATGAGGCACGTTAGGCCGGCGCCGGCGGCGATGAAGACCCACTTCTCCCACATTTCCTGTACGATGGTGTTCGTGGCGCGCGCGTCGAACGCGGCGCCGGCAAAGGCGCCGGAGATGCGCTCGATGCGCGATGAGTGCGCGCCGTCGCGCTCGCCGAACGGGAGGGTGTGGTTCTCGTTGAGGTGAATGATGTCGCCCTGCGGGCTGCGCGTCGCGGAAATGAAGCACAGGCCGCCGAGGATGTGCGCCGCTCCGAAGCGTGCATCGAGGGCGTCGAGGTGTCGCATGCCGTTCAGCAACGGGAGAATGGCGGTGTCGGGCCCGACCGCGGGCGCGAACGAGGCCATGGCGTCGTCCAGGTCGTAGGCTTTGCAGCTGAGGAGGATCAGATCATACGGCGTCGCGAGCGCGTCGGCGGTGACGGTGGGCGCACCGAGTCGGACGTTGCCTAACCGGCTCCGGATCACGAGGCCCGTGCGCGCGAGCTCGGCGGCGCGGTGCGGGCGGACGAGGAAGGTGACGTCGCGGCCGGCCTCGAGGAGTCTGCCGCCGAAGTATCCGCCGACTGCGCCGGCGCCGACCACGAGAATGCGCATCGATCCGAGTCGGTGTGCGGAGTGGGGAAGAAAGGTATGCATGGGCGCGGAGCGCAGCGTGGTGGGCCAGCTGCGCGTTGCGTGCGCAATTTATGGTGGGTAGGTTTCAGGTTTACGGTACGCGAACGGGGCAGGGTAGCTCAGCTGGTTAGAGCACGGCACTCATAATGCCGGGGTCGCGGGTTCGAGTCCCGCCCCTGCTACTTGCGGGCCAATCAGTTAGCACTGGTTGGCTCGTGTCGCTTCGAGATGCGCGACCCACCACGGCGATCACCGACTTCGCGAGCCGTCTCGCGACCGCGTCGTGAGACTTGAGCGCAACGATCCTGACTGCGCGTACTCCACCCCTCGGCCGGCTTGCGGTGGCGCGTGCATGCTTGCCTGTTCGGGCCGTCCGGGCGTAAGCGCCTCGCGCTCGAGCCGCCCGGCGTCCATGCGCGGCATTTCGTGAACGCGGCCGGCGTTCAGCGCGCCCACACACTCACGCGGACCGAATAGCGCCGCCTAACGTTCGAGGCGCCGAGCGACACCGAGCCAATGCAGGCCTGGCTTTACATCCCCTTCGGATCTCCGCATCGCAAGGATCTGGGATACCACGAGTTACTTCTACCGTCACGCATCTCGCTCGACATGTGCGCCCGGTGCACGATTCACGTAAGGCGCGTGGTGCTCGAGCTCCCCTAGGCGCCGGGTGCGATCCTCGCCGTTTAGGAGGCGTTACCCAATTCGTTCGACGGGCCGCCTATGGGCGCGGTCGCCAGACGGCGGCGAGAAAGATGCATCCCGATATGAAGAACGTCATTCCCATAAACAGGGCCTGAAGGTTTACCGCCCCGCCGGACAGCGGGTTGTCGCCGCTGGGATTGAGCACGAGGTTGTAAAGGCCGGCGATCACAAGAATGATCCCGACGAGCAGACACACGGCTGTGCTTCCGTAGCTTGAGCGCGTCGCTGGTAGCCCCGACGATGGCGTCGCTGCTGCTGGTGCAGTTGGCGATGCTACGCTGGGCTGGCTCATGTAGATCTCGCTGTGAAGGGAATGTGCTAGGGCGCGAATGTGCACGCCGTGTATCCCAAGCGCAAGTCGCCCTCCGCGGATTGGATCAGTTCGCCTAACCGTTGCGTTGTCCTGGGCCGCGAGATCAGCTCCGGCGGCGGCACGTTGATTCCGGTGTGGTGGAACGTCACCCAATCTTGATGTCGCGGAGCGCAGCCACATCCTGGCGGACCGAAAGGCTATTGTGAGTGACGGAGATAACAGAAAGCTTGGTTCGCAGATCTTTCACAGAGCGATTGGGCTTCACGTGCCGATCGAGCCGTTAGGCCCGATGAGCGGAACGTAAGCCACGGGCGGGCGCCACCGAGGAGCACGGCTCGCCGCGGAATTGAAAGAGTATGGTGTGTCGCGATGCTGACCAGCTATGCCACGTCGCGATGGCCTACTTGTCGCGCGACGAGCTCCAAGGACGTGGTTGATCCACACGGAGGTCCGGCGCGACCAACGCGGACGCGGCTACGGGGATCTGCTCGACTGCGCAGCGCTCGAGCGTCCCGCGCGTGAGTATCGGCGCGTGGTTGCGCGGTGTCCGTTCGTGCGCGCGCTTCTCTTGCGCCGCCCGAATGCAACACGCTAGTCGTGCCGGCGTGCGGCGGCTGATGTGCGAACGCGGAAGCGCGCGCCTCGCGCACGTCCGCGTTCTCCGGCGTGCGGCGGCGCGTTCAGGGCACGACCTGGACCACCGCGCGCATCCAGGGATGGATGCAGCACTGGAACAACGCCGTGCCGGGCGCGTCCACCGACTCCACGTCCGTCTGGCCGGGCGCCAGGAACTCGCTCCCGGGAATCGTTAGGCACTCGGGCACCACCGTATTGTTCCCCGACAGCTGGTTGAGGAGGGGAACCAGGCCGCCGCCGAAACTCGACACCCGCGTGAACGTGTGGGTCTCGCCGCCCATGTTCATCGCGGCGATCGTCTGCCCCACGTGCACGGTGAAGCCGGCCGGCGCGAACCGGTACGAGGCGAGCGCCTGATGCGCCCCGACGAGATTGATGAACTGCGGGAACTTGATGCCCCCGGCCCGATCGCACGTGCCCGGTCCCACGGCGGCGTTGTACGTGGCGCTGTCGCAGTTGTCGAGAATGTTCACCTTCACGGTCCGTTGCGCAGCGGCATTCCGGTCGACGGCGTTAGCCGTTAGGCCAGTGGGGCGATTGACGTCCGTGCACGCGATGGCCATCGATACGGCGAGTGCAGCAGCGACTCCCTGGCACAACCACAGGCGCGATGACATGGGTCCACCTCCGGGCTGCAGCGTCGGGCGGCTCGGTGTCTCGCCCTTTGTGACGGGACACAGCGCGGTCCCTTGGTGCGACGGCGAATGTGCCTCGCGCCGTAAGTTGAGTCAAGCTGATGCAGGAACGGGTAGTGGTAGAGAGTGTACCGCTAGTGCCTAACTGGGTCGTGTGTGTCGGGCGCAACAGGATTGATCCACATCTGTTTGCAGCGTGCAGTCGAGCTTGGCGGCGCCACTCTTGAGGCGCGCTTCATCCCGTGTCATCTTCGCGGCTCCACGCATCGGCGCGAAGTGACCACGCTGCGAGGAAACCATAGATGAGGATTGTCTGCTGGAACATGGCCGTCACTGGCCAGGCCGGCTACCAGACGGCGGCGTTGCTCATTCCGCTCTTCGAGAGTTGGAACGCCGACGCCGTCATCCTCGTGGAGCCGAGCGATGCGATGCATCGCGACCAAGAGGTGGCTCCCCGAGGACCAGGCGCAGCGTGGCGGGTTACGTGCTTCCACCAGGGGCGCGGGTTGCCAGCCGACCGGCATCAAGGACGCATTGCCGTCGCCACGCGCGCCGGCGTGACTGTCGGGCGAGACGACGTCCTGTACCCCCTCGCCGATCAGGGATGGTACCGTCAACTCCTCATCCTGCGATTCGTGAAGGGCGCCGAGTCGCTGCGCGTAGCAACGTGCCACGCGCCCTTTCAGGAAGGCGGCGATGTCGTCATCCGATATGCGCGCGCCGCTGACGATGAGATCACAGATTGGGAACGACGCACGCAGCATCGCGTGGACGCGTGGATTGGAGACTTGAACACGGCGGGTGCACAGCAACCACACCGTGGCGGCAACTGGCAGGTGTTGTGTGCGAGGCCGACGACGGCGCGTGGCACCGGCAGCCCGCGCGACAAAGTCTATGGGAACGCCGCTGCTGGGGCTGCTGGAGGTGTGCTGCACGGCGCGCAGGCTGGTCGCATTATTTCGCGCCGGGGAGCGATGGATCAGCAATCGCCGCCCGATCTCGTCTTTCAGGGATGGGACACGCCTAACGACGTGCCCAGCGATCACGTGCCGGTGTATCTGGACACAGTGGGCGCGGCTGCCGCCATACCGGCTCCTGCCGCGCCGGCACCGGCTGCCACGCCGCGGTCGCTCTTCGCCCAGTTTCGCCAAGCCGAACAACGAGGGCGTGCGATGGCGACAGGAGCGCCGGCGGACGACAAAATGGACGTGGACAAATAGCGTCGGTCCGGGTCCGATGACTGCCGCGGGTACGACACGTTAGGGAGAACTCGATGTTCAAGCGCGTCGCTCAAGTGCTATTGTGCGCCTGCCTCGTCGCCGGCACATCACACGCGGCAGACGACCCGTTCGTCGGCCAATGGAAGCTCGTCAAGCTCACCGACCAGATGAAAGTGACGAGCATACGAGCGAACACATATGCCTTTGACTTCGGCGGCGGCGCCGAGACCATTGTGGTGGATGGGACCGACCAGCGCGGCGGCGGAGGCACGACACTGTCTGTAGGCGCCGTCGGGCCTAACTGGAAGGTCGTCCGCAAGCAGGATGGGCGCATGCTCCTCACCGCGACCTGGACCCTCTCCAAGGATGGCAACGCGCTTCGAGACCACTTTACGCAGTTCGCAAGCGATGGTTCGTCGTCCACCGTGGATTATCGGTACGCACGGAAGGCAGCGGGATCCGGGTTTGCGGGTACCTGGGTGGGTACCATCACACCGCTCGGAGCAGCCATAGTTCTTCAAGTCCGTCCCCATGGGAGCGACGGGCTCTTCGTCATCATCCCTGGTCAACCTGACACCACCAGCGTCACCTTCGACGGCAAGGAGCATCTCGATTCACACTCGGGCTCCACGCTCTCGGCGCGGCGACTCGATCCGCGGACCGTCGAAATACTGCGCAAGTCGGGAGGCAAGGTGAAGCTCACCCGGCGGCTCGCGCTGTCTCAAGACCTCGAGACTCTGACGATGATCGTGAACATCGCGGGGGAAGGCGAGCCGAGGATCTATGTCTTTGAACGGCAATAGGCGGATGGGTCAGAGCCGCGTTCACTTGCAGGATGTCGCGGACACTGCCTGGATGCGCTGCGCCCGGTCGTAGTCGTTAGTCAGCTCGGTGCGGAGCATTTAGAGCACGATCAGAGCGTCAGCCGACGCCGTCGCGCACGAGCTGACGCAACCTCGCGCCGTACGCTCGGCTGGAGCGAAGCCGTGTGCCATCGGTCAGGACCAGCACGAACTCGCCGCGCGTGAAGGGCTCGATGCGATGCACGCGGTCGAGATTGACGATCGCCGAGCGGTGCACGCGCATGAAGTGTCGCGGATCGAGCCGGGCCGCGAAGGCTCCTATCGGGCTGCGCAGCAGATATGCTTTGCCTCCGGCGTGCAGGCGCACATAGTTCTCGGCTGCGTCGATCCAATCGATCTCGGACGGCTGCACGAAGCGCACGACGTCCTTGTCGCGCACGGCAAACCGCGATGCATGCGTGGCATCCGCTCCAGAAGTGTGACGAAGCGCTCGCGTCGTATCCCGCACATCCCCATCGCCGCCGAACATAGAATGGCTCGCGCGCTCAGCCCGCTCGCGCAGCTCGAGCTGCGCGATCGCGCGATCCAGGGCGGCATCGAGTCGAGCGCGCGACACGGGTTTGCGCAGGTAGTCGAGCGCCATCGCATCGAACGCGCGCACGGCGTACTGGTCGTACGCCGTCACGAAAATCACGATCGGCGCACGCGACCCATTCCCGATGTCGCTGATGGCGTCGACAACCTCGAATCCGTCCATCGCGGGCATGTGCACGTCGAGGAGGAGAATGTCTGGTTCGAGTTGCGCCGTGTCCACGACGGCTGCCTGTCCATCCGCCGACTCACCAATCACCGTGACGTCGTCGCGCTCGGACAATAGATCGCGAATGCGACCGCGGGCCAGGGGTTCGTCATCCACGATCAATACGCGTCGAGGACCAGCCATCTCAGGCGACGTGATAGGGTATGTCGATCACGACGCTCGTCCCCGACCCGTGCGGCGTCACGACGAACGAGAAATCATCGCCATAGAGCGCTTCGAGCCGGCGCCGGGTGTTCGACAGGCCGATGCCGCGCCCGTGCTTTGACACCGTGGTCCCTTCCGGTCCGCCATCGCAGGAGTCGCAAACTTCCACTGTCAGGCGACGTGGATCTGTGCGCGCCGTGATCTTCACGCCGCCCGCGCCCGCGCGGCGTGCGAGTCCGTGCTCGATGGCGTTTTCGACCAACGGCTGGAGGATGAAACGGGGGACGAGGCCAAGCCGGGCCTCGGGCGTGGCATCGAGGTCGGCGGCCAGCCGCGGGCCGAAGCGGTATGTCATGATGCGAACATAGCGGGCGACGTCGTCGAGCTCTCGCTCGAGCGATACCTGCTGAGGCTGCGGCTCGCCTAACGTGCCATGCAGCATCTCGCTCAAGTCGGTGAGCATGTCCTCGGCGGCGCGCGCATCGTGCCGGATGAGCGCGACGGCGGCGTTCAACGTGTTGAAGAGAAAATGCGGCTGCAGTTGCAGCGTCAGCGCTTCGAGCCGCGCGTGCGCCAGTGCGCGTCCCAGGCGCGACTGCGCGAGTTGCGACTGCTGCATGCGCCGGTACAGCTCCACCGCGTCGATGGCCAGCGCGATGCCGATGAGGAACAGCATCTCGGTGAGGAAATTCGCGATCGCCGCTGTCCTAACGGTGCGCGGCGCGGGCGGCGCGAGCGCGCGCGTCAGCGGTACCAGCGCCGCATACGATGCCGCGCACCACCGCAAGCATTCCATCGCTTCCTACGATCGGCGTGCGAAACAACGAGTGGGTAGCGAGCGAGGTTCGACTCGTAATTGTTAGGCGGAGATACCTGAGCTCGAACTTTGAAGCTGCGATCTCTCCAAATGATCATCCGGTGTCAGCGCCCACGCTTCTAGTTGCCGAGATCGCCTCGCGCAGCATCTGATTCGCGTAGCCCCACTCGTTGTCGTACCAGCTCATCACCTTGACCAGATCCCCGCCGACGACGCGCGTGAGCTCGAGGTCGACCACCGATGCACGAGGATCGCCAACGATGTCCGATGATACCAGCGGGTCATGCGACACGCCGAGCACCCCGGCATAGCGCTCCGTGTCGGCCTCGCTCGTTAGGATCGCGTTCACCTCACCGACGGTCGTCTTGCGCGACGTGACGCAGGTAATGTCCGCGATCGACCCGACGAGAACCGGTGCCCGGATCGCAATGCCATCGAACAAGCCCGTGTACTCCGGCAGCGCGCGCGTCGTTGCTAACGCGGCACCGGTGGTGGTCGGAACGAGATTCGCGGCCGCGGCGCGACCGCGGCGGAAGCTCTTGCTCGCCCCATCGACGACCGACTGCGAGGCGGTGTAGGCATGGACTGTCGTCATCACCGCCTTCTCGATCCCAATGCGGCGGCCGATCACCTCGACAACGGGCGTGATGCAGTTGGTGGTGCAGCTGGCGCAGGAGATGATCACGGGCACACCGCCCGGGGTGTTCGCACCGTGGACGATCGTTTCGACCTCTTGGTCCTTGGACGGTGCCGAGAGGAGCACCATCTTCGCCCCCGCGCGGATGTGCTTCTCGAGATCTTGACGCCGCGTTAGCACTCCGGTGCACTCGAACACGAGCTCGACCCCCAATTTCTTCCATGGCAGGTCTGAGGGATCGCGGCTCGTCAGCTTGCGCACGTGATGTCCGGCGACGACCAAGTCGCCTTCGTCGACCGCCACCGGCTTTGAGTACCGGCCGTATGCGGTGTCGAAGCGAAGCAAGTACGCGAGGTTCTTCGCGTCGACCAGGTCGTTCACCGCAACCAGTTCGAGCGATGCCTCATCGATCACGAGTTTCAGAATGGCGCGACCGATGCGCCCCAGGCCATTGATTGCAACCCTGGTGCTCATGGTGTGATCCGCGCGGACGCGTCATTACCCGTTTCCCGCACGTCGCTTGTCTCCGCGACATGGCTCGTGCGCGGACCCGCGTCGTGCGCAATTGTGTCCAGCGCCAGAGCCGAATGCGCATAGGAGCCGCCGGCGCGCATCTCCGCAGCAACCCAGATCGCTTCCATGATCTCCTCACCGCTCGCCCCCTGGCGGAGCGCGGCGCGAGTATGACTGCGGATGCAGTAGGGACACTGCGTCACGTGCGCGACCGCAACGGCGATCAATTGCTTCGTTTTGGTGGGAAGCGCTCCTTCGGCAAACACGCTCTGGCTGAATGCGCGAAAGGCATTCGCCGGTCCGGGGGCAAGACGGCTTCGTTGTTCAGCGATCTCTCGAGTCGCTTCGGGATAGAGCGACTCGCGCTTCGATGCTAACGGGACCGCCGTCGGATGTTCGGCAGTCGAAGGAGCCATGGGGGTACCATTGTTATCAGGGCTGTTCACGTGTGTTCTCCATGCCGCGTACTGCGGCGAACAGATGCGTTTCGGGCGACACCGGAACCCGGCATCAACTCACCCTCGCGCCTCGGCCGTGTGGACTTGATGTTTGGCGAGGATCTCCGCGATTTCCGGGAACGCCTTGCGCGCGGCGCTCGGAACATCGCGCCAATCTTTTGTTCCGGGCCGACCTACCCAGTAGTCGAACGGCTCGGCACCGGGGCCTAACGGCTTCCCAACGATGATCCGCCCCACCATCCCCGCCGCCTCATGCGGCATACAGTAGTAGTCGTAGACCCCGGGCACGCTGAGTGTGATCTCGAAGTGATCTCCCGGATTCACGAGGTATCCAGAGTTCCATGGCTCGGCCCCTTGGGGGATGCGCAACGAGTGGTGGTCGTTCTTGGGGTGATAGGCGGTGGTCGTGTGCACGTTTTCCTTGACCACCCAGCGAATTGTCGCCCCGGGCTCGACAAGCACGCCTATCGGATCGAACCAGACCTTGCTTCCCGCCGCGTCGCTTCTCATCGCGATCTCTGTTACCGTGCTCCGCGGGGCCGACGCGTACCATCGGGCCGGTAGCGCAAGACCGGCGAGGAGCGTCCCCGCGGTCTGCATGAATGCGCGTCTGGTTGTCATAGCCAATCCATGGTTCACTTTGGTGGCTGTGTGGCGGACATCGTCGGCGCCGTCACGGTGCTGCTGATCTGCAGCCGGATCCACATGCCAGCCGCCGCGTGGCCCGGCACGCCGCACACGATGAAGTAGTCGCCGGCTGGGGCAGCGGTGAAGCGCATGGTGTCTTTCCCGAGCGGCGGTAGTCCCTCACTCATCTTCACCGTGAACGCCCGAGGTATGGCTGGATCGGACGGTGCTGCCTGCATCGGAAGCTTGGCGGCAACCACGATGGCGGAGTGCGGAAGCATGCCGTCGTGATTGAAGAAGTCCATCTCGACCGTCCAGCCGACGGGGATCACGATCGTTAGGCCACCATCGGCGAACCCGTTGAAGTTCAGCGCGCCATTGGTGCCCGTTAGGCCGGCGATCAGCTGAAACCGCGCCGTCTTCGCACTTGCGTCCACCGACAGCCAGTGGGGGTCCACCGCCTGTCGCTGGGCGCTCGCGACGGTGGGCACCATCACGGCGAGCGCCACCGTCGCGAGAAGCTTTTTCATCATCGTGCCGCCCACGGTTTCGGCAAGCCGAAGATCATCACGGCATCGCCGAGTGGGTAACTGAGTTGGAAATTGCCGCCGCACGCGACGGCGATGAACTGTTCTCCGTCCATCTCGAACGTCATGGGTGCGGCATTGCACCCGGCGCCGGCGTGGAACTGCCACAACAGCTTGCCTGTCTTCGCGTCGAACGCATTGAAGTTGCCGTTGCCTTCGCCCGTGAAAACGAGACCGCCGGCGGTTGCGAGCGATCCGCCCATCATTGGCTGATCAACTTTGTTCTGCCATGCGATCTTGCCCGTCTTCAGGTCCACCGCCGAGAACAGACCATACTGCGGCTCTCCAGGAGCGGCGACGAATGCGGAGCCGAGCCACAGTCGACCCTTCTCCCACGGTGCGGGGTGCGTCTTGTAGTTCATCGGCTGATGGAGACCCGCGACGAAAGCGTATTCGAGCTTGGGATCCACCGAGATCGGCGACCACTCGGAGCCTCCGTTAGCACCGGGCAGCATCCGCGTCCCTTCGGGAGTGGGCAGCGCGAACATGTTCTCCTGCGGCACGAAGTTCTGGCTCTTGCGCACCAACTTTCCGGTGGACGCGTCGACCACGTAGAGCCAGCCGGTCTTGCCGGCGTGAAGAACAACTTTCCTGTTGCCTAACATCGCGACCACCGACGGCGACGTGGCATCGAGGTCCCAGACGTCGTGGGGCACGGTCTGGTAGTACCACTTGGTCTTTCCGGTGGCCGCGTCGATCGCGACCATGGCGTCGGTGAAGAGGTTGTCACCCGGGCGCGCCGTACCGTCCAAGTCCGGTGACGGATTGCCTACCGTGACGAAGATGGTGTTGGACGCTTTGTCGTACGCGGGCGTCGTCCACACGCCGCCGCCGCCGCGCTGCCATGCATCGGCATACTTGGCGCTGTCAGCCTTCTCCTTCGCGATGTCCCGATGGAGGTCGGCGTTTTCCGCCTTGGTCGCCCAGGTACCCCACCATCCGTTAGTCGCCACGGGGTCGTCACCCGGGGCGGGGATCGAGTACCAGCGCCACACCTGCTTGCCCGTGGTGATGTTGTATGCCGTGAGGTGACCGCGAATGCCGTACTCGCCTCCGGACACGCCGACAATGACGTTGTCACCTACCACGAGCGGCGCCATCGTGATGCTGTAGCTGAGCGACGGATCCGCGTCCTGCGCTTCCCACTTCGGCTCGCCAGTGAGCGCGTCAAAAGCGAGCAATCGTGCGTCGAGCGTCCCGACGAACACCATGCCGCCGCCGATTGCGACGCCACGGTTGACCGGTCCACAACACGTGATGACCGGTCCGATCTTCGGCTCCTGTCTCCACAACTGCTTCTTGGTTCGCAGATCGTACGCGATAATTGCCTCGCTGTTTGGCGTCGTCACGTACATCCTGCCGTCGACCACGATGGGAGTGGTCTCGAACGAGCCGAGTTTGCCGGTGCCCGTCTGGAATACGATTCTGGGCACGAGGTTCTTCACGTTCCGAACATTGATCTGCGCGAGCGTGGACCATCGTTGGTTCCAGTCACTTCCGCCGTACGTCGACCAGTTAGTCTGTGCCTGTGCGGGTACGACGCTGACCGTCGCCACGGCAAAACACAGCCATGCGTGTTTCATCTGCATGTGTCCTCGAGATTCGAGAAAGAGGTGGCGGCTACTTCGTCAGCGCGGCCGCTTTGGCCGGTGAGATGTACCAGACGATGAAGTGGTAGTGCGGCTCGGCTACACCCGGATGGCCGGCGTTGTACACGATGTCGACGTGATCGACTCGCTCGCCTTGCCCGATTTTCAAGTCGCTAAATCCTTTTTGGGCGTTCATGTCTTTGAGCGGGATCATGTAGATCGAGCTCACGAGATGCCCTTGATGGTCATAGGCGAGAAACGGCCCCTCGGGGAGCGTGGCGGGATCGACGTACAGGGTCCCGAGACCGGGCAGAAAACTGGGAAGAGGAACGAGCTTACTGACCTGCTTGTAGGCGCCACCCGGAGGTTCTGTCCGCTGGGCCGCCGCAGCGGCGGGATAGACCAAGTACATCCCAGTGCCGAATGCACCAACGAGGGCCATGAGTGCGAAACGTTTCATCGGGCGTCTCCATATTGGTTTCGAGTTTCGGTGTAGCCATTACTTCAGCTCCGCATGACAAGGATTTCCCACCGATTGTGAAGAGAGCATGAAAGGCAAAGGAAGCTTTGCCTAATCGCCGCATTGCTCCCCAGCTGTGCGCTGGTCGTTGTAAGTTGCGGACTATGACTGGATCACCAGCCGCCGAGCCGTCGTCGATGCAGCAGCGTCTCAGAAGGCTCGAGGTCGCGACTGCGGCGCTCATCACCGACGTGTCTCTCGAGGCGGTGCTCCAGCGCGTCGTGCAAGTGGCCGCAGAGGTGATCGAGGCGCGCTACGCCGCCATTGGAGTGATCGGCCCGGACGGAAAACGCCTGGAGAGCTTCGTAACGCATGGGATCGACCCCGAGCTGGGGCGCCGGATTGGAGCGCCGCCTAACGGGCACGGCGTCCTTGGCCTGGTCATCAAGGAGGCCAAGCCGATTCGGCTGCCGGATCTCGCTGCCCACCCCAGCTCCTACGGGTTTCCACCGAACCACCCGCCGATGCATTCCTTTCTCGGCGTCCCGATCATCGGAAGGCGAGGTGTGTTCGGGAACCTCTACGTGACCGAGAAGATCGGTGGCCACGAGTTCACCGAGGAGGACGAGGACATCGCGATACTGCTGGCGGCCAATGCTGCCGCGGCAGTCGAGAACGCGCGGCACCATGAAGAGAGTGCCCGACTGCTCGACGAGGTGCAGCAGCTACAGCGCATGCGAGAGCGGTTCTTCGCGATGGTGAACCACGAGCTCAGAAACGCGTTGGCGGCGGTCTACGGATGGTCGGAAATGCTCGTGCGGAAACGGGATCCGGCGACAGTCCCGCGCGCCGCCTTCGAGGTCTTGGGCTCGGCCGAACACGCGATCCATCTCATCAACGACTTGCTGGATCTGAGCCGCTTGGACGAGGATCGTCTGAAGCCCGTCATCAGGATGGTCGAGCCATCGGCCATGGCCAGGCGCGCGATGGGCCGCGAAACTCCTGCCGCCGATCAGAGAGGGATCACCTTCAGGCTGGCGGTGAGTCGCGATCTGCCTAACTGCGCAACCGATGTCAATCGAGTCGAGCAGATTCTGATTAACCTGCTCGGCAACGCCATCAAGTACGCTCCCGAGCGAAGCGTCGTGCAGGTGAGCATCACGTCGCGCGACGGACGCGTTGCCTATGACGTCGAGGATGAGGGCCCGGGAGTGGCGCCGAGCGAGGTGGAGCGAATCTTCGACATATACGTGAGCAGGGGAGAGGAGGAGAGTCGTGGAGTTGGCTTGGGGCTGCCGCTCTCACGGCGACTCGCGCGCTTGCTCGGAGGTGAGCTTCGCGCCGTCTCGATCCCCGGCAAGGGAGGGCATTTCATCCTCGAAATCCCCGCCATCTCATCCTGAAGACATCTTCACGCTGCATTTCGATCAGATTCAGGCAAGCCTCCGAGATTCGTGTCATGAAGATCCTTGTGGTTGAAGATGATTCCAAAGTGGTCGGATTCATCGACCACGGACTGAGGGAGGAAGGACACGTTGTAGACGTGGCCCGGGATGGAGATGAGGCCAGCTTGCTCGCGCACGTCAACGATTACGACATCATCTTGCTCGACGTCCTGCTGCCGAAGAAGAACGGATTTCAGGTTGCCGCCGAGCTTCGGCGAGAGGGGCGGAACACGCCAATCCTCATGCTGACCTCGCGCGACGCGGTCGAGGATGTGGTACGCGGACTGGACGTCGGCGCAGACGACTACCTCGCCAAGCCGTTCAAGTTCGACGAGCTACTGGCCCGAATCCGCGCGCTGCATCGGCGCGGTGGTGCTGAGCGGCTGGATGTGCTGCGCTACGGCGCGATCGTAATGGACCGACTGCACCACGTGGTGACGCTCAACGAGCGGCCCGTGGATCTCACGGCGAAGGAGTTCCAGCTCCTCGAGCACTTCATGCTGCACCCTGGGGAGATCGTCCGCCGTACCACGCTTCTGGAGAAAGTGTGGGACATGCATTTCGATCCGGAGAGCAACGTTGTGGATGTCCATGTCGGGAACCTGCGCCGAAAGCTGCGGCGAGCGTCGGGTGAGTCGCTGCTGGGGACGATCCGCGGCGTAGGCTTCCGCCTCGGCCTCGGCGGCGCTGAGGACGATAGGGCGCCGTTGCCTTGATGTTCCACTGTGAGGCGGACTAACGGAGACCCCGCCCGCACGGGCGCTCCACACTGCCCGTCGAGGAGTATCGATGATTGCGACCAAGCGAGCCTACGAGGCGTACGCGCCATCCGACGGCTACCGCGTGCTCATTGACCGGCTCTGGCCACGCGGTCTGTCGAAGGCCAATGCGCATCTGGACGCGTGGGCCAAAGAGATCGCGCCGTCGCGCGAGTTGCGGGAGTGGTACGAGCACGACCCCGCAAAGTGGCCGGAGTTTCGCAAACGGTACGCGAAGGAGCTGAAGTCGCCTGGCGCGCAGGCCGTGCTCGATGACCTGGTCCGCCGCGGCCAACGCGGCCGCGTTACGCTCGTGTACGCATCGCACGCCGCCGACATCAGCGACGTCGCGGTGCTCAGTCAGCTCCTCGGGCGCCGGCTGAACGCACCGAAGGCGAAACGTCCCGCCGCGCGCGTTAGGCGGACGGCGGGTGCGAAGCGTCCGGGTCGCTCGAAGAACTGACGGGCGGCCCAGGATGCAGAATCCTCACGTCATCTTCGGCGTCCTCATCGCGATGGGCGCGGTGTGGACGTTAGGCTGGGCGATCATCATGGCCCGGTCGGGGCGGTCGATCCCTGTCGAGCAGCTGGAGCGATCGGAGAATCGTATTCGCGTCGGCCTGCTCGGCGGCCTCGCTGCCATTGCGATCGTGGTCTTCGTCCTCAGCCTGCCGCGGCTGCCGTTCGCCGGATCACGGCGCGCCGAGCTCGGCCCGCCGCAAGTCACGATCACGGCAACGGCCGTGCAGTGGGGCTGGATCATCTCGCGCGATCGCCTAACGGCCGGCATCCCGATTGAGTTCGATGTCACGTCGCGCGACGTGAACCACGACTTCGCCATATACGATCCGGACGGCCGGCTGCTCACGCAGGTGCAGGCGATGCCCGGCTACATCAACCGCCTCGTGTACCGGTTCAGCGCTCCAGGGACCTACACCGTGCGCTGTCTGGAATACTGCGGCGTCGGACACCACATGATGACGGCCCGGCTCACCGTGGCGAGGCAGGAGTGACGTCGCCGCATCGTCGCGCACCGCTCGCGGATGCGGCTGGCCTAACGCCGTTGCTCGCGCCGGATCGGTCCAATAGCAGCGTGCTCCGTGTGGCGCTGGTCTATCTCGTGGTCGGCCTCGGGAGCTTCCTTTTGATGGGATTGCTCGGCCTCCTCATGCGACTCGACCAGGGCGGCATCCTTGTGATCGCGCCCGTATGGTTCTACCGCGTGATGACGTTGCATGGGGCGGGCATGGTCGCTTCGATCTTGCTTGCCGTCACCGGCGGCCTCGCGGCCGCGGTGAGCGCCACCACGCGCCTCAGCGCCCGCGTCCTCTGGATCGCCCTCGTCATCTACTTCATCGGGACCAGCTTCGTGATCCTCGCGACGCTGGTCGGCGGCTTCGGTGGCGGATGGACGGTGCTCTATCCACTCCCGACTCACGGGCTCGTGTGGACGCTGGATGCCGCCCTCGCGATGTACGCCGGCTACCTCTTCATCGCGCTCGGCCTCCTCCTCTACTGCGTGCACATGCTGCACGCGCTCGCCCGCGCGCATGGCGGGTTCGTTCGCTTGTTCGCACTGCGCTTCCTGTTCTCCCTCGGACGCGACACGCGCGATCCGCTGCCGCGGCCGCCCGAGCTCATCGCCGGCGTCATCTCGATCGACGGGATCGCCGCCGCGACGGCGGGTATGCTCTATCTGGTGCCCATCTTCCTCCACGCGGCGGGCGTGATGTCCGTCGACGCGCTCTATGCGAAGAACACAGTGCTCCTTTTCGGCCACACCATGGCGAATCTGAGCATCTACGTGGGGGCCGGGCTCGTCTACGCGGCGCTGCCCGCCTTTACCGGCCGGCCGTGGCGGACGACGTGGGCCGTGGTGTGCGCGTGGGACCTGATCATCATCCTCATGCTAACGAACTACTCGCACCACCTGTACGCGGATTTCGCACAGCCCGTCGGGCTTCAGCTCCTCGCCGAGATCGCCTCGTACGCTGTCGCGCTACCGTCGTTCATCGTCACCATCATTGGGGCGCTCACGCTCATCTACCGCTCCGGCATTCGCTGGACGGCGGCGCCGATGCTGCTGGCACTCGGGATCTGGGGATGGGTGTTCGGTGGCCTGGGCGCGGTGCTCGACGCCACGATTCCAGTGAACCAAGTGCTGCACAACACGATGTGGGTGCCCGCGCACTTCCACACTTATTATCTGCTCGGCGCAGTGGCGTTCGCGTGGGGATACCTGTTCTACATGGTGCACGAGCTGAGCGATCGGCGCGCCGCTCGCGCGAGCTCGATCGCCGTATGGTTGTACGGGATCGGCGGCGCGGGTTTCATCCTCATGTTCTTTGTGGCCGGCGCGAACAGCGTTCCGCGACGGTACGCCGTGCACCTCACGCAGTGGCAGATGTACGCGCGCGTAGCCGTCCCCTTCGTGGTCGTTCTCGCCTTCGGGCTCGCCTGGCTCTCGTGGGATCTGGCGAGGCGCTTTCTGTCGGCGTGGCGCGGAACCGAGGGTCCGGCCTTGCAGTCCTGATCGCGGCCAGCGCGTGGGCACGGGCTCAGTCGCTTTCGTCTGGGGGTGGGAGTGGGACCCGCCGTTCGTCGCCGCGATCGTCGTCGCCGAGCTGGTCTACGTCGTTCTGTGGGCGCGCGGCGGGATCGGCAGCCGCAGACTGCGCCTAACGCCGAGCCGCATGGCGGCATTCACGGCCGCCATGGCGGTGATGGCGATCGCGCTCCTGTCGCCGATCGCTGTGAACGGCGAGCGGCTGCTCTCGATGCACATGGTCGAGCACGATCTGCTCATCTGGGTGGTCGCGCCGCTCGTACTCGTCGGCGTCGCTCCGATGCTCGATCGCGCCGAACGGTTGCCGGCGATCGTGCGGAACGCCGGCGGTCATCTCACGCGCCCGCTCGTCGCCTGGGTGACTTCCACTATCCTGCTCTGGGTGTGGCACGCACCGCTCGCCTACGCGTGGACGCTCGCCGATGAGACAGTGCACCACATCGAGCATCTCTCGTTTCTCGGCGCCTATCTGCTTTACTGGTGGCCACTGATCGAATCGTCGCGGGAGATGGATTCGCTCGCGACCAATGGCGCACGCGTCGCCTACCTCGTTGCGGGAATGATGCAGTCCGCGCTCCTTGGCGCGCTGATCACGTTCCATCAGAGCGTGTTGTACACTGCGTACCTGCACGTGCCAGGCGCGACGCCGGCATCGGCGCTCGCCGATCAGCGGCTCGCCGGCGCTCTGATGTGGTTCCCGGGCGCGATCGTCTTCACGGTGGCGGCTGCACTCGTGATCCGCCAGCCGGCGCGCCTCTCCACTCGGGTTGTGTGACGTTGTCCGCGAGCAGGATGCGCGCACGGTCTTCTTCGCTCGAGCGCAACCGTGCCACCGAGGCCGTGAGCCGGCGGCCTAACGCCGGTCGATTCTCACGCGCCACACCTCCGGGCCTTCGGACTCATAGGTCCAGACAAACTCGCCTGGATGCTCCGCGTCGAGCTGGTAGCGAAGAGGCCGGGGATCGTGGTCATTGATGATGACCATGGACTCACCGCGTGCCAGGCCGTCAAAGGTACGAAAGATCGTCGGGTGCTTCTCCCGCGGTGGAATCACGCGGGCGTCGAGTTCGGTCGTCTTGGTCGGCATTGATGCTCATTGGTTTGGTTGAAGGGCGAACTACTTGGCGTGCGAGATGTGAACGAGCACGCGATCGGGGTGCGACTCGTCGATCTCCCACGTGAACCCACGCTCGGAGAGCATGGGGAACAGAAACTGCGGGACACGATTGTTGATCTGGACCAGGGTGCGTCCGCGTGCGAGCGTCTCGATGGCGGCGAGCGTACGCATCAATGGCTCGGGCGGACTGAATCCGCGAACGTCCAGATAGGTACGTTCCTCGTCGTCCGCAGGAACGTCGTCCGCGCCGGTGCTCGTTGGTATCGTGGACGGCGTCTCAGCGCTGCCTGCCGCCGACCGCCAGAACCACACGGACCAGTCGTCGGCGGCGTGTGCCTCGGCTTCGTGCGCGAACCCGCGCCTGGTCAGTATGCTGTAGAGCGGGGCCGGCTCGAAGATCGCGCGGAGGCGGAGGACTTCATCCCCGCGCAGCGCGGCCACCGCGCTCATGATGCGGGAGAACGGTTCTCGTCCGGAACGCAGATCCTCGCGGACGTCGAGCTCCACGACCGCCGCGTTGGGCGGATGTCGCTCGCCTAACGATACCGCGTCAGGCGGGGTTGGCGTCGCCCCGGCGCTCGACTCCTCGTCGGCCAGGCCCAGAGCGGCATTGAGCTCGCGCACCAGACGATCGGTCGGAATCTTCGCGGTCCGGGCGGCCTGCTCCACGGTGATGAGCCGCGCCATCACGCGGCGCATCGCGCGATTACGGAGCTTGGCGAAATGCGGCGCGGCGCGCACGAATACCTCGACCAGCGATTCGTCGCGCGCGAGCACGTCGTGCACTTTGTCCTGCGGAGAAATTGGAACGGTCGTCGAAGTCATGTCGCGATACCTCTGCGCGGGCGCCCGAGTGCGGCGCGGCCGATCTGGCTCAGGAACAATAGGACGCCTAACGCAAACAGGGCGGCGCCGGCATACGCGCCCGCGGACGAGCCAAGGAGAATGGCGATCGAGAGAATGATGAGTGCGCTCACCATCACGCCGAGCTGAACCTCGGCAACGCGCGCCGAGAAGAGCTCGGCGACAGTTGGTGCGCCTTCGATTCGTTTGGGCCCGCTGTAACGAGCCGTCCAGGCAAGCAGCGGAACGATCTTGTAGAAGAAGCCCGATACGAAGACGACGATGCCGCCCAACAGCGCGAGGACCACGTACGCTGTGGCAAGACGCGTGGCGCTCGGGCCGCGCCAGAGCACGACCGGCCCGAACAGAGCGGCAGCGATGAGGAACGCGAGACCCGCCGCCGCGAACCGCAGCCCGACATCGATGCGCTTGCGCACGCGGACGCGGAAGAACGATACGGCCTGGTAAATGAAGCAGGCGAGGCCCGCTTCCATCAGCACAACTGCCGTCCACGATGCGGCGTCATGTCGTGTCGTGATGCCCACTGCAAGCAGCGGCACGCCGCAGGCGAGCAGGCCGAGCGCAGGCTTCGTCCAACGCACATTGGCGCCGTGCGCCAGCAGAAACATCGGCAGCAGGCGGTGCGCGACGCCGACGATCATGATGAGCGCCCAACCGACGATCGCGACGTGGAGATGCGTTGCCAGCACCTGCACGCGAACCGCGGCAATGAAGCCGGTGTGGATGTTGTGCAGGAGAACGACGCCGAGTACCAGCGTCGAGGACAGGTACGTGATCGCGATGGCGATCGCCGCCCAGGTCACGTCGCGCGAACGAGCGCGCGGGAGCGTCGCGGCAACGTTGGTCACCGTCAGGATGACGCCGATCGCGACGAGACCGACGCCAACATGACGGAGCAGCGTCGAGTTGTCTGCGATGCCGCACGCGAACAGTCCCACGCCGGGTGCGAAGGTCCAGAAGCTCGTGTGCCCGAGCTTCGGCCAACGAATCGGCGCGCCGAGTGCGACCGGCAGGAGTTGGTAGAGAGCGCCGAAGATCGTCATCGTGATCCAGCCAAGCGTGAAGAGATGCGTCACGCCTGCAACGTGTGGCGACAGGTAGTTGCCCGCTGCGAGCTCGGGCGCGATCCACACGAGCCCCACGGATCCCGCGAGCAGGTACAGCGTCGCCGCAGTGAAGTGCTCGGCGGCCAACCGAATCGATCCGGACGCGGGCGCAACTGCGCCGAGCCTAACGCTGCCCGATATCGACGTCCCGCGATGCGGCGGCGTCGTTCCAGTCGTTAGGCTCGCCGCCATCCCAGCGCCTCGGCCACGGTTGCCGCGATGTGATCGAACGCCAGGCCGGTCGCGCTGTGCGCGCGCTCGACCATCGTCGGTGTCCCGCGGTCTCCTTCCTCGACGACGGTCTCGTCGAACGGAATCTCGCCGAGGAACGGCACGCCGATTTCGGAGGCCACGCTGCGTCCCGCGCCGCGTCCGAACACGCCACTCATGTTCTCGACGACACCCAGCACCGGCACGTCCAGCGTGCGGAACATTTCCGCGGCCTTGCGCGCCTCCGCGACCGCGACGCGCGGCGGCTGCGTGACGATCACTGCACCGGATAGTGCGACGGCCTGCACGAGACTCAGCGGCACGTCGCCCGTGCCCGGCGGAAGATCAACGACGAGCACGTCGAGCTCGGGCCACGCGACGCCGCGAGCAAACTGCTTCACCGCCTTCGAGACCATCGGGCCTCGCCAGATCGCCGGTGATCCTTCGCCGAGAAAAAAGCCGAAGCTGATCATTGGCAGGCCGTACGCCTCGAGCGGTTCGATGTGCTTCTCGGCGGACATCCGTACTTTCGATGCGCCATCGTCGAGGCCGAGAAGAATCGGAAGGCTGGGCCCATAGATGTCCGCGTCGAGCAGCCCCGCGCGCAGCCCCTCGCGCGCCAGTGCCAGGGCGAGATTCACGGCGACGGTGCTCTTGCCGACGCCGCCCTTGCCGGCGCCAACGGCGATGATGTGGCGCACGCTCGCGAGACGAACCTGGTCCGCCCACGGATCCGGTGTGGTATTCCGAGGCCGCGCGGGCGTCGCTGCCGGCGCCACAATCTCGACTGCGACGCTCGTCGCCCCGAGCGGCATGAGCGCTGCCTCGATGGACGCGCGGAGGCGAGCGGGAATGGTCTCGTCAGATGTGCGCAGGCCTAACTGAACCCTCACGCGGCCATCACACACCGCGACGTGCTGCACCATCCCGAACGACACCAGGTCGCGCGTTAGGCCGGGGTAGGCGATCGTCCGTAGTGTTGCGCGAACGCGCTCGACCGTGAGCGCGTCGGGCGCGGCCGGCGGGAGCGGGCAAGGAAGGCTCATGCCGAACGCTCGCATCCGTCGCTGCGCGATGGTGTGACGGATGTCTCACCACCGCGTGCGGCTCGAGATGCGCGCGACCGTCAGATCGACTGCCGATATCCGAAGAACTCGTGATCTTCGTTATAGCCGCCGTAGCCGCCGCCGACCTCCGCGATGTCGGCGACGAACTCGATGCCCGCGATCCACTTCACCTGCTTGAATCCAAGTTGGACTTCGTTGCGGAGCCGGAGCGGCGCCCCGTGGCCGTACGAGAGCGGCGCGCCGTTCATGTCATACGCCAGCATCGTCAGGTGATAGCGCATCTGCTCGATGGGGTGCGCGTCGTAGTAGCGGCCGCCATCCGCCCCGTCACCGAGCGAATAGAAGACGACCCATTTCGCCGCGGGCGTCGGCTTGACGAGATCGAGAATGGTCTGCATGGACACGCCGCCCCATTTCGCGATACCGGACCACCCTTGTATGCAGAAATGCTGCGTGATTTGCTCGTGACGCGGGAGCGCGCGCAGATCGGCGAGACTCAGCGTCACCGGATTGTTGACCAAGCCGTGGATGTGAAGTCGCCAGTCCGCGAACTGTGCGTCGAAGAGCGCGCGATACTCAGCCGTCTCGGGGTACTTGCCGTTGTGCCAGAAGTACGGCGACACGTCCTTCTCGGTGTACGTCCCTGGTTCGGCGTCGAGATGCTCGAACAATCGCTGTGCCGGACCGACGAGCGCGAATCCAGCGCGTTGGATCAGCCTCGGATGACGCAACGTTAGCGGCGTTGCCGCGAACCAGGTGATCGCGACCACCGCCATCGACGCCGCGAAGATGCCGAAGCCGACCCAGTCCTGCGCGTTAGTCCCGGCGTAGATGTGGTTCAAGTTCCGGAGTGCGCTCGTCGCGAAGACCAGTGTGATGTGGACAAAGGTGAAGAAGAGGAACCAGCAGAGCACGAGAAAGTGCAGCGAGCGCGCCGCCTGGATGCTGAGTCGCTTGCTGATGACGTGGAATCGTGTCGAGAGCGCGGGAGACATGCCCAAGCCTGTGACGAGCGCGAGCGGAGCCGCGATGAAGACCGTGACGAAATAGGCCAGCATCTGCAGGCCGTTGTACGCGACCCAGCTCTCGTCCGCGGGCCAGCGCAGCGACAGGTATTGCAGGAGCACCGACGCAGCGTCGGGGAACACCTGCCAGCTGGTCGGCACAACGCGACGCCATTCTCCGCTCACAAAAAGGAGCACGAAAAAGACCAGCCCATTCGCGAGCCAGAGGGTATCGACGCCGAGGTGCCACCAACGAGCGAGTCCGATCGAGTGGCGAATTCCGGGGAGCCCGATATGCTTGGGCAGCGTGAGGGAATCGTCTTTGGCGGTCCAGAGCGGGATGCGTGGCACCGCCTTCTGCATCCGAAGCCATTCCTTCCCCGGCGTGGAGTGGCGTGTCCAGTACAGAAAGGGATGATCAGCCAGGATCTGCGCGCCCGCGCGAACGATGAACGTCAGAAACAGCAGATTGAGAAAATGCTGGGCACGCAGCCAGACCGGCATCGGCGTCGCAAACGTGGTAGCGAAGCCGGTCCCCGGATGTGCCTGCACGAACGCCTCGACCGACGGAATGCCGCGCAGATATTGGGCTGCGGCGACGCCTAACAGGAGCAACGCCCAAGCGATCGGAAGGAGCCAGACGAGGTTCAACCATCGCTTCGCGCCGATTCGCAGGCGGGGTGCTATGCCGAACGCAGCGGGAACGGAACCGGCCCACGTCTTGGGGTCGATGACGTCGTCTCCCTTGGTGAGCTGCTCTCGGAGTTGGCTCACCACCTCCGGTGACACGCCCTGGGGTTCGGGTGAGGATGGTGATGTCGAGTTCATTTTCTATCGTGCGCCGATCGCGAGTTGCAGTCAATGTGCACGCTGGACCGGCGTCGCCACATGGTTCGCTGGTCGAGCCCCGTGTGACAAGAGTCACGCGCCGAAGGTTGATGGCGGGCGAGATTTTTGGTGACTCTCGCATGCGAGCAGCGATGCCGACAGCAAATCATGATTCTCTCGTCAATACGATCTGGACCGCCCTCGCTACGGTGATCGATCCCGAGCTCGGACTCGACATTGTTACGCTCGGTCTCGTGTACGGAGTGGAAGTCGACGGGCCGATCGCGCGCATCACGCACACGCTCACCACGCCCGGGTGCCCGATGGAGCGCGTGATTACCGACGGCATCCATAGTGCGGTTGCTGCGGTGGCAGGAATCGAGCGGGTCGAGACGCACGTCATCTGGGATCCGGCGTGGCATCCGGGCATGATTGCGCCGGGCGCGTTTCCATGATCGGCTGGGCGTCCGGCGGCGTTCCTAACCGAATGTGAACACATACGCCTGCACGCCCGGGTCGAGGAACTCGATTTCGAACGTGTGGCCCTCCGCAGGCTCGCGGAGCCGGATGAGCTGGTAGAGGCGCGGCCGGCGCACGACGCCCGACCCGTCGGCGGCATCATCGGCGCCGTGATTCTCGCCCGGCGCCGCGCCGTCCACCGTGACGCGGAACCGTACAGGCACCCCGTTAGGCGACGGGCCGAGCACCAGGTGCACGTCGCGCCCCCGAAACTGGAACCGGATCGCTCCCGGCGCCGCCGCCAAGACGGCGTACTCGGCGCCGATGCTCCACGAGCCGTCGAGTGCCCAATCGTCCAGGTCGAGCGTGGCAGGCAGGCTGTACACGGCCGCATGATCGTGCACCACGTGCTCGGGCGACGCGAAGTTCTCGGCGCGGCGGTAGCCGACGTACGTCTCCGGCGACCATCGGAACTCGGTGTTCGCCGGCGCCTCGATCGCGGTCTCCGTTAGGCGCGCGGAGTCGCCGGCGGTGGCGCCGGTGTGTCCGGCCTCCTTCAGGAGCTCCTGGATCACGCGTTCCGACTCGTCGTAATCGCCTTCGCCGACATGGTGGTGGCGGATGCGTCCCTTCGCATCGATGAAATAATCGGCCGGCCAGTATTGGTTGTGAAACGCGTCCCAGATTTTGTGGTCGCTGTCGATCACCACCGGATACGTCACGCCGAGCTCGCGCACCGCGCTGTCGACGTTCGCGGGGATCTTCTCGAAGCCGAACTCGGGCGCGTGCACGCCGATCACCACGAGGCCCTGATTCTTGTACTGCGCCGCCCAACGCTCGAGATAGGGCAGCTGCCGCAGCGAGTTGATGCACGAATATGTCCAGATGTCGACGACCACCACCTTCCCGCGCAGCGACGTGGTGGAGAGCGGTGCGGAATTGAGCCAGCCCTTGTCGCCCTTCAATTCGGGCATCGGACCTTCATCGCCAAGAAGCGGCTGGATCCGGGTGCCGGCGGCTGCGCCGCGACCCGGGCCATGCGCCGCGAGAGCCACGCCCGCGGTCATGGCCGCCAAGAGCGACTGAAGAATCCATCGTGTCCGCATCGATCGCGACGTCCGGTGAGCGTGTCGCTCGAACATCTTCGCGGTGGACGCTCGCGTCAACTGCGGGTCGTCGATCGGCGAGCCTCGCCGACGTGACTTGGCGGCGCCACCGAACGCGGCAGTTACTCCGCTCGCAACGAGATCATGGGATCGCTCGCCGCCGCGCGGCGGGCGGGCACCCAGCTCGCGGCGAGCGCAACGATCACCAGGAGCGCCGCGGCGCCGGCGAAGGTCGGCACATCCGTCGGCTGCACGCCGAACAGAAAGTCGGCCAGGAGCCGCGTCACGAGCAGTGCCGTGGCAAGACCGATGGCGATGCCGATGCCCGCGAGCACCAGCCCCTGCCGCAGCACCATCGCAAGGATGGTGCGGTGCGTTGCGCCTAACGCAACGCGCACGCCGATCTCCCGCGTCCGCTGCGCCACCGTGTACGCGATCACCCCGTAAATCCCGAGCATCGCGAGCGCGAGCGCGACCGTGCCGAGCGCGCCGCTCACCAGGGCGGCCAGCCGCTGCGGGAAGAGCGAGAATGCGGTCGCGTCCTCGATCGTTTGCTGATTGAGGATCGGCAGATGGGGATCGAACCGCGCGACGAGGCGCCGGAGCAACGGCGCGACGAAACGCTCCCGATTGGTTCGCACCATCAGATTCGTGGCCGGCTGATAAAACTGCGCCAGCGGCACGTAGATGTAATTCAGCGGTGCCTCATCCAGCGACCGATATTTCGCGTCGCGCGCGACCCCCACCACGGTGATCACGCGGTTCGCGTTCCGCAGTGTCTGCCCAACGACGTTCGTGGTGCCGAACACCCGCTTGGCAAAGGTCTCGTTCAGGATGGCGACGTTCGTTGCGCCGGCGCGGTCGGCGTCGGTGAACGCGCGGCCGGCGACCAGCGGCACGCCTAACGTCTCGAAGTAGCCCGGGGTGACCACGTTCCAGTCCGCCGTCCATCCGTCTTCGCCGCGCGGAGCGGGGTGCCCATCGATGGCGATGGGCCCGAAGCCCATCGCAGAGCCGGAGAGCGGCAGCATCGCCGAGAGCGCCGCCTGGGTGACGCCGGGCAGCGTGCGGCTCTCCTCGAGCAGCGCGTGCGCCTGCGTGACGCCGCGCACGGAGTCGTATCCGGCGAGCTCCAGATCGAGTGAAACGATGTCGATGCTGTGCGCCGTGAAACCGGTGTCGACGGCGCGCGCGCGCACGAGCGACCGGCCGAACAATCCCGCCACCACGAGCAGCAGCATCGACACCCCGAGCTGCGACACCAGCAGCACGCTGCGCACGCGGTGGCGGCGCGCGGTGGCGCCGGTATCGATCTTGAGCGCGGGGACGAGATCGGGCCGGACGCTTTCCAGCGCGGGCAGCGTCCCGACGAGCACGGCCACGAGAAGCGTTAGGCACGTGGCAAACGCGAGCACGCGGGCGTCGATCGCCGGATGCACGCGCAGCGGTACCGGGAGCTTGGGCTGGAGCGACATCAGCGCCGTCACGAGCCAGTGGGCGAGCACGAGGCCGGCCGCCCCGGCGGCCAGGCCGAGGACCACGCTTTCGGTGGCGAGCTGGCGCACCAGCCGGAGGCGCGACGCGCCTAACGCAAGGCGCAGCGCAATCTCGCGCCGCCGGCCCACGGCGCGCGCGAGCAGCATCCCGGCGACGTTCGCCGCGGCGACCACGAGCACCAACCCGGCGATCACGAACAAGACGAGCATGAACGCGCCGACCACGGCGTGCCCGTCGCCGGGAATGAGCGACACCGGCGCCACGCGCACGCCATCCAGGTCCGACTCCTTCGGATACGCGGTGCGCAGCCGCGCGGCGATCGCCCCAATCTCGATCTGCGCCTGACTCGGCGTCCGGCCCGGTTTCAGGCGTCCGATGCCGATGAGCCAGACCGATTCCCGTTCCGTGAAGACCGAGCGCGAGTGCGACAGCTGTGCCCATGCATGCAGCGGCAGCCACAGATCGGGAGCGATGACGAACGGACCCTCGAATCCCGGCGCCGCCACGCCGACGATGGTGAACGGCGACCCGTTGAGGTCGACGGTGCGGCCGACGACGCTCGAATCGCCGCCGAATCGCTTGCGCCAGTAGCGGTCGCTGAGCACGACGACCGACGCAGGATTGGCATCGGTGTCATCGCCCGCGCCGAAGAACCTGCCTAACGCCGGCCGGGCCTCGAGCACGCGAAAGAAGTTGCCCGACACCACGCCGCCCTGCGCCGCCTGACCGTTGTCGTGGTCCACCACGCTGAAGGCGCGCGGCTCCAGGTCCATCGCCGCCATCGCGGCGAGGCTCGGCGCGCGCGCATAATCGGTATAGGTGGTGTACGAGAACGTGTCGAAGCCGTGGCCCTGACGCGTGCTGCCGATGCTCACCACGCGATCCGCATGCCCAACGCCGGCCGGCGATTCGAGCAGGAGCGCGTTGGCGATCGTGACGATCGCCGTCGTCGCGCCGACGCCGATGCCGATCGACAGCACGGCGACCACGGCGACGAGCGGCGTGCGCCGCAGGCCGCGGAGCGCGAGCCGCGTATCGGTGGCGAGCGATTCCGCCCACAGTGCGCCACGCGCCTCGCGGGCGTGGGACTCGATCACCGTCGCGTTGCCGAACTCCCGTCGCGCGGCGATGCGCGCATCGGCGCCCGAGAGCCCGCGCGCCGCGAACCGCTCAGCGGCCTGCTCGAGATGGCCGCGCATTTCCTCCTGCATCTCGCGCTCGCGCCGCCGGAAGAAGAGGGCGGCGCGCACGCGGCGCATCATCCGCGCGATGAAGGACATGGCGTTAGGCTCGCTTGAGAATGGTGGCGAGGGCGCCGGCGAACCGTTCCCACTCGTCGCGCTGCGCGGCGAGCTGTTTGCGGCCGGCGTTGGTGAGCGAGTAGACGCGGGCGCGGCGGCCGGTATCGGTGTCCTTCCACGCGGCGCGGACGAGTCCGCGCTCTTCGAGCCGGTAGAGCGCGGGATAGAGCGAGCCGGCGTTGACGTGCAGCACGTCGCGGGACACCGCCTGTATGCGCTGCGCGAGATCGTAGCCGTTGGTCGGCTCGGCGCGGAGCATCTCGAGAACGATCAGGTCCAGGGTGCCCTGGAGGAGCGGGATGGGTTTGGTCACGGGTCGGAGCACTAGGATGTCTAGTTATATAGACGGCCTAGTGTTTCGTCAAGTTTC
>DASUHB010000060.1 GCA_036273715.1 Gemmatimonadaceae bacterium | reverse complement strand
CGGCTTCGGATAAGATCGCGCTTTTCCGGAGTCTGTTCGCGGGTCGCGTGGATGTCTTTCCACGACGCTGGGAGAATGCTCGGAGCGGAAAGTCCGGATACGCACCGGCGTGCGCGAACGAGTGGAAGCCCGGCGTGTGTGAGAAACCGCGGATCAAGTGCGGCGAGTGTCCGCACCACGCTTTCATTTCGGTGTCCGACAGCGTCATCGCCGCGCACCTTCTTGGGACTGCACGCGGACGCGACTCGGACCGCGAATTCGTGGCCGGTGTGTATCCGCTCTTGCCCGATGACACGTGCCGGTTTCTCGCGGCCGACTTCGACGGTGCGCAATGGAGCGATGATGCGCTCGCGTACCTCGCGGCGTGCGCGGCGCGACGGGTTCCGGCGGCGCTCGAGCGCTCTCGATCGGGCGACGGCGGCCACGTCTGGATCTTCTTCACTGCGCCGGTCCCGGCGCGCGAAGCGCGGCAGCTCGGCGCCCTGCTCCTAACGGAAGCCATGGAGAGCCGGCCCGAAATCCCGTTCACGTCGTACGACCGCCTCTTCCCGAGCCAGGACACGATGCCGAACGGCGGGTTCGGCAACCTGATTGCGCTCCCCATGCAGCGCCGGGCGCGCGGCCGCGGCGCGACGGTGTTTGTGGATGAACGCCTCGAGCCGTACGCTGACCAGTGGGCGTACCTCTCATCGGTGATGCGCCTTACGCCTAACGAGATCGCGACGCTGGTCGCGGGCGCCGAGCGCGCCGGCCGGGTGCTGCGCGTACGGATGCCCGTGGAAGACGAAAACGCCGACGAACCGTGGCGTGCGCCGCCGTCGCGGCAACTAACGCTTCCCGCGATCGCGGAACCCGTTCCAGCGCGAGTGAGTGTGGTGTTGGCCGACGACGTGTACATCGAGCGGGGTGATCTGCCGGCGCCGCTGGTCGCTCGCCTTGTCCGGTTGGCGGCGTTTCAGAATCCGGAGTTCTATCGCGCGCAGGCGATGCGTCTCTCGACGCGAGGAAAGCCGCGCATTCTGTCGTGCGCTGCCTTCCATGCTAAACACGTTGCCCTGCCCCGCGGCTGTCTGAATGAAGCGACCGAGCTACTCCGGACTCATGGCATCGACATCGATTTCGAGGATCGCCGCGATGCCGGCGCGCCGCTGGCAACGATGTTTCGCGGAACGCTGCGGCGCGAACAACAGGACGCGTTCGAGGCCCTGCGCCCACACGACTACGGCGTGCTCGCTGCGACCACCGCCTTCGGCAAGACCGTGGTCGCCGCGGCGCTCATCGCGCAGCGCGCAGTCAACACGCTCGTCCTCGTCCACCGGCGCGAGCTTGTTAGGCAGTGGGCGGAGCGGCTCGCCACGTTCTTGGACGTTGCGCCGAGCGACATCGGGACGATCGGCGCCGGCAAGCGCGCGCCAGGGAAGCGCATCGACGTGGCACTCATTCAGAGTCTGGTGCGGCGAGGAGAGGTGTCAGACCTCATTGCCGGCTACGGGCACCTGGTAGTGGATGAGTGCCACCACCTGTCGGCGGCGAGCTTCGAGCTGGTGGCGCGGAGATCGAAAGCCCGATATGTGCTGGGCCTGTCGGCGACCGTGGCGCGACGCGACGGGCACCATCCCATCATCTTCATGCAGTGCGGGCCGGTGCGATATCGCGACGCGCCAAAGGCGCAGGCTGCGAGGCGCGGATTCGCGCATCGCGTGATGCTGCGCGACACGGCGTTTCGCCTAACTGGTGGTGAAGGTGATACACGCCTCACTGTACCAGCGATCTACGCGCTGCTCGGACGAGACGACGTTCGCAACGCGATGATCATCGACGACATTCGCGAAGCTGTCGCGCGCGGGCGCGCGCCCCTGGTGCTAACGGAGCGGCGCGAGCACCTGGAGTCGCTGCGAGACTCACTGGCCGGCTTGGCAGCACAACTCGTAGTGCTGCGGGGAGGACTGCGACCTGGCGCCAGGCGAGACGCCGAGCGGCTGTATCGCGAGACTACAAGCGAACCACGGGTAATTCTTGCGACAGGCCGTTATCTGGGCGAGGGGTTTGACGATCCTCGACTCGATACCTTGTTTCTCACGATGCCGATTGCATGGCGGGGCGCGCTCGCCCAGTACGTCGGACGGCTGCATCGAGAGTGCGATGGGAAGCGGGAAGTCGTCGTGTACGACTACGTGGATTCATGCGTGCCGGTGCTGATGCGGATGGCGACGCGGAGGCAGGCTGGTTACCGCGCGCTGGGCTACTCGACCGCTTGATCTCGCGCAGGAGCCGCCTCACGGCTGCGGCTGTCA
>DASUHB010000059.1 GCA_036273715.1 Gemmatimonadaceae bacterium | reverse complement strand
GCGAGCTCGCGCGCCGAGCACAACATGCCGTTGGAGACGGCCCCGCGAATCTTGCGACGCTCGAGCACCAAGCCGCCGGGGAGCGTGGTCCCCACGGGCGCGAAGGGATACACGCCGCCCGCCTTTACGTTAGGCGCGCCGCACACTACGTCGAGCAGCGCGTCGCGGCCCGCGTCCACTTTGGTCACCCAGAGGTGGTCCGAGTCGGGGTGCCGCGCTGCTTCGACCACGCGTCCGATCACGATGCCGGTCAGGTCGTCGCGCAGGCGCACCATCTCATCCACCGTGCAACAGTGCGCGGTGATGAGCTCGCGCATGCGCTCGGCGGAGAGCGGAACGGTGAGGAGCGATTCCAGCCACGCGTGTGACGCGTTCATGTCGCGAACTGTTCGAGGAACCGCACGTCCGAGTCGTACAGCAACCGGATGTCGGGAATGCCATATCGCAGATCGGCAATGCGTCCCGGTCCCATGCCGAACGCCCACCCCGTGAACTTCTCCGAATCGACGCCCGCGGACTCGAGCACCGCGGGATGGATCATGCCCGAACCCAGAATCTCCATCCACCCCGTGCCCTTGCACGACGCGCACCCGGATCCGCCGCAGATGGTGCAGCGCACATCCATTTCCGCCGACGGCTCGGTGAACGGAAAGTAGCTGGGCCGGAAACGCGTTGCCGTTGCGCCGAAGAAGCGCGCGGCGAAGTTGGTGAGCGTTGCCTTGAGGTCGACGAAGCTCACGCCTTCGTCCACCGCCATGCCTTCGATCTGCATGAACACCGGCGCGTGCGAGGCATCGAAGAAGTCGCGTCGAAAGGCGTTGCCCGGCGCGAGAATGCGAATGGGCGGCGGATACGACTGCAGCGTCCGCACCTGCACGGGCGACGTGTGCGTGCGGAGCAGGGCGTTCTTGCTCAGATAGAGGGTGTCGTGCAGGTCCATGGCCGGATGCTCCGGCGGAAAATTGAGCGCCCCGAAATTGTACCAGTCGTGTTCCGCTTCCGGGCCGGTGGCCACGGTGAACGACAGCTCGCGGAAGATCTCGATGATTTCCTCGACGACGAGCGTGACCGGATGCTTGGCGCCGCGCCACTGGTGGCGTGCGGGCATGCTGCGGTCGAGCGCGGGCGCGGCCGGTGCGGCCGCGGCGAGTGCGGCGCGGCGCTCTTCGAGCGCCGATTCGAGGGCGGCCTTGAGCCGGTTGACGGCGGCGCCGGCGTCGCGGCGCGCCTCGGCGGAGAGGCCGGGCAGCGCGCGCATGAGTTCCGTTAGGCGGCCGCTCTTGCGTCCCAGCAGCTCGGTGCGCGCGGCCTCGAGCTCGGCCGGCGAGCCGGCGGCGCCCACGCGTGCCTGCGCCGTCGTCTCGAGCGCCGCCACTGCCGTCAGGAATTCATCGAGCGTCATTGGTGATCGCGAGTGGATGACAACAACGCGGCGGCGAAAGCCGACCAGTGGCCTTCGCCGCCGAGAGCAACGGACGCGGGGGAACGACGCGGCGAGTCCGCGTCGCTCCGGCTCGGACCGCGGGCCGCTAGGCCTTAGGAGCGCGCCGCCCGCGCCTTCTCGGCGAGGACGGTAAACGCCGCCGGCTCGTGCACGGCGAGGTCGGCGAGGATCTTTCGATCCACCTCGATGCCGGCCTTCTTGAGGCCGTCCATGAACACGCTATAGCTCATGTCGTGCTGGTGCGCGGCCGCGTTGATGCGGATGATCCAGAGGCGGCGGAACTCGCGCTTCTTGTTGCGGCGGTCGCGGTACGCGTATTTCCACCCGCGCTCGACGTTTTCCTTCGCCGCCTTCCACAACTTGCTGCGCGCGCCGAATGCACCACGCGCGTGCTCCATCACCTGCTTCTTGCGCTTGAGCCGCGTGACGTTCGACTTGACCCGAGGCATGGGGGATCTCCTTAGGCCTGAATGAGGCGCTTGATGCGCTTGGCGTCACCGGTCGTCGCGATGAGGCCGGCGCGGCGGAGTCTGCGCTTCCGCTTGGACGTTTTCTTGGTGAGGATGTGGCTCTTGTACGCTTTGTAGCGCCGGATCTTGCCCGATCCGGTCTTCGAGAAGCGCTTCGCCGCACCCCGGTGCGTCTTCATCTTCGGCATGGTAGTCGTTCCGTCTCACTTGGGAGCGAGAATCATGGTCATGTTCTTGCCCTCGAGCTTGGCGTCGGTTTCGATCTTGCCGATGTCCGACAACTCGGTGGACACGCGGTCGAGAACCTCTTTGCCTAACTCTGGGTGCGCGACCTGCCGGCCGCGGAACATCATGGTCACTTTCACTTTGTTGCCGTCGGCCAGGAATCGCCGCGCGTGGCGCGTCTTGGTATCGAAGTCGTGGTCGTCGATGCCCGGACGATACTTCACCTCTTTGAGGTGAATCACGTGCTGTTTCTTCTTGGCCTGGCGGGCCATCTTGGCCTGCTCGAATTTGAACTTCCCGTAATCCATGATCCGGACCACGGGCGGCCGGGCCAACGGAGCGACTTCCACGAGATCGAGTCCCTGCGCCTCTGCCTGCGCGAGGGCGGTCTCCAAATCCAGTATGCCTAACTGAGAGCCATCGGGTGCGATGACCCGCAGCGGACTGATGCGGATCTGCCGGTTGACGCGGACGCGTTTCGTGCTGTCCTGTATGGGCGAGGTTCCTCCTAGCGTGAGAAAAAAATCGCGGACGCCTCTGGGGAGTCCGCGATGCGCGACACGCGCCCTACCCCGGGCGTCGTCTCGAACACTGAACTCCTACAGCACACCTCGTGCACCTGCCCCACGAGGGCCGAAGGGTGAGAGCGGTCCAATCGCTCTGCTTTACCTGATTGTCGCTACACAATTTATCCGCGTCGAGGCGGCCAGTCAATCCGTGGCCAGCGCGTACGCCTTACCATCATGGACGACGCGACCCCACGCCTGAAACGCGTCGTGCTCGAACAGCGCCAGCCATCCCTCAGCCTCCATTCGCAGCAGGATCCGCCGTTTGGTCTCGAGCGTGACCAACGGATCCACGTCGTATCCCATTATCCACGGCAGCGGCAGGTGCGTCGTCGTCGGGACGAGGTCGCCCAGATACAGCGCCGTTTCGCCCTTCGAGCGGAGCAGCACCGACTGGTGAAACGGGACGTGGCCCGGCGTCGGCAGCACGGTGATGCCGGGGACGATCTCGCGTTCGCCTTCCACCAGGTCCAGGCGGCCCGCAGCGCGCAACGGCTCGTAGTTGTGCGCGAAGTAGCTGGCCGCGGTCCGCTCGTTCAGGTGCGTCGCGAAGTGATGCTCGCCGCGCTGCACCACGTAGCGCGCGTTGGGCATCGACGGCCGGATGGCTCCGCTCTCGTCGCGGTACGTGTTGCCGCCGGCGTGATCGAAATGCAGGTGCGTGTTGATCACGATGGACACGTCTTCGGGCGCGTGGCCGGCGGCGCGGATGCCATCCTCGAGCGCTGTCGGTCCCGTCGTTCCGCGATTCTCGATGCCGTAAATCTCGTAGAAGCGCGCGTTCTCTTTGTTGCCGGCGCCGGTGTCGATCAGCACGAGTCCAACATCGTGCTCGACTAACAGACAGCGCATGCCCATCGGGATGCGATTGCGATCGTCGGCGGGAAGCCGTTTCTCCCACAGCGGTTTGGGCACCACGCCGAACATCGCGCCGCCGTCGAGCTTGAGCGCGCCGGCCTGGATCGCGTGTACCGTCCAGGCGCCGATCGTTCGCTTGAGTACCTGCGGTGTGTCCATCGGCGCGTGCTCC
>DASUHB010000058.1 GCA_036273715.1 Gemmatimonadaceae bacterium | reverse complement strand
GTGGCCGTGTCCGCCACCTTGCGGCCCGCCGGGTCACGCGACGCACCAGAGCCGTCATGCTCGGCGCGTGTCGCGTCGTGCCTACCAGTGCCAGCTTGGTCGTCCGGCGCACGGCCTAACGTCGAGAAGGCCTCGAGATCGCTCTCCGCCAGCCCGGTGCTGGCGAGCACTCTGCCGCGCGCATGGTTTCCACGGTGGTTGTCCAGCATTATCCCTGCTCGCGCTGCCGAACCGGCCGGCCAAATTCTCACTTTTTGCATGTGTCGCCAAATTCGTGGCACAAGGTGCGAAAAGTGACAAATTGCGAATGCCACCCTGCAGAGCGCCGAGCGCAAACTTGGCGGCCTCAGCGCGTCATGCCCGCCTAACGGGGATGACTCCAGGTCATCGGCGCGTCCAAATTTGAATATCATTGTTGCCTTACGGAAGCTGAGCGGTTAGCTTGCCGCCTCCGTTTTCCGAAGCGCCTCGGCGCCGCGACACGTCTCGGCACGGCGGCGCGCGCGTGCTGGAGCGATGCTGCTCATGTCCCATCCTCTGATCGACGATGCCGTCCCGCTCGCCAGCGGTATCTCGCGCGAGTACCTCCTCTACCATCGCGTCTGTCCACGGCTCTTCGCGCCGGACGGCGCGTTAGTCGTCGCCACAGCACCCGACGCCGTCGTACCGGACGCGCTGGACGACCTTGCCGTCGTCTACGGGCGGCGCATCGTCGCCGAGGAGATGCCGCGTCACGAAGTTGAACGGCTGATCGCCCGCTTGACGAGCGCCGGCGACGCCACGCTCACGGTTTCGCGCGAGGACGACGATGCGCTCGTGGCTGATGTTCGCGATGTGGCGAACTCCGCGCCTGTCGCCGCATACGTCAACTTTCTCGTGGGCGAAGCCGTCAGAGCGCGGGCGAGCGACATCCACCTCGAGGCCGCCCGCACGCGCCTGCTCGTTCGCTTCCGCCTCGATGGCATGCTGGTGCCCGCGCCGGATCCGCCCAACGGCCTGGAGGCAGCGGTTCTCTCGCGCCTAAAACTGATGGCTGAGTTAGACATCGCCGAGCGCCGGAGGCCGCAAGACGGCCGCATTCGCGTCCGCCTCGCCGACCGCGAGCTCGACGTGCGCGTGTCCACGGTACCGACACTCCACGGCGAGAGCGTTGTGCTGCGTGTGCTCGACCGCGGTGGCCGCCCGGTGGCTCTTGATGCGTTGGGCATGCCGCCGGCGATTCTCGACCGGGTCGCGGCGCTCGCGCAGAAGCCGCACGGCATGCTCCTGGTCACGGGACCAACGGGGTCGGGGAAAACCACCACGCTCTACTCCGCCCTCGGGCTCCGCGATGCTGGCGCCGAGAAAATCATCACGGTGGAAGATCCGGTCGAATACCAACTGCCCGGTATCACGCAGGTACCCGTCCACACGCAAGCCGGCGTCTCGTTCGCAACCGTCCTCCGCTCGATCCTGCGTCAGGACCCGGACGTCCTGATGGTTGGCGAGATGCGCGATGGTGAAACGGCCGCGCTCGCCGTTCAGGCCGCCATGACCGGTCACCTGGTCTTCTCGACGCTGCATACCAATGACGCGTTAGGCGCCATCCCGAGGCTGATCGACCTCGGTGTCCCGCGGTATCTCGCGGCGGCGACGCTTGAGGCCGTGATGGCGCAGCGGTTGGTGCGGCGCATTTGCCCGTCCTGCGCGCAAGCGGTCGACGCGCCCGCAATGCGCAATCGCCGTTCGCTGCCAGAGTCGCTACGGGCGGCGGCACTCATGCACGGCATCGGCTGCGCGGACTGTCGCGGCACAGGCTATTCCGGCCGCATCGGTGTCTTCGAGCTGGTGGCGCTCGATGACGCCATGCGCGATGCGGTTGCGCGAGGAGCTCCTCACAGCGAACTCTGTGCGCTCGGTAAGGCCGGCGGCTGGCGGGCGTTGCTCGACGATGCATGGAGGAAGGTCGGCCTGGGACTGACGACAGTCGAGGAGGTGCTCCGTGTCGCACCGCTCTAACATCTGGCGCGCGCGACGCGGATTCACACTCCTCGAGCTGCTCGTTGTCCTCGCGATCATCGCCACGCTGGTCGCAGTGGTTGCGCCGTCGATATTCCGTAACGTCGGGGATGCAAAGACGGATGCGGCCAAGAGCCAAATCGAGATCTTCGTGCTCGCGCTTGACGCCTACCGGCTGGATAACGATGCGTACCCGGCGACCGAACAAGGGCTCGCGGCGCTTCGTGCCAAACCGGTCGCTGGTGCGATCCCGCGCAATTGGCGAGGGCCGTACCTGCGCAAAGACGTCCCGTTGGATCCGTGGGGCCGGCCCTATCTGTACGTGGCGCCGGGCCTCGCGAATCCCACCTCCTACGATCTGTACACGTTAGGCAGAGACGGCAAGGTCGGCGGGATCGACGAGGACATGGACATTACGTCGTGGGGCGGCCCGGTGCACCAATGACGACGGTCTCGCGGTTCGCCTATCGCGCGGCTCGCGCCGACGGCAGCCTCGAGAACGGCGTTCTCGCGGCGGATACGCGCGACGACGCCGCGCGCGCTTTGAGCGCGCAGGGCCTCTGGACGGTGAGCCTTCGGCCCGCTCGATCTTACTCGTCAGGAACCACGCGACTGCGCGCCACCGAGATGGCGCTTGGACTGCGCGTGCTCTCCACGCTCCTCGACAGCGGGCTTCCGGTAAGTAAAGCGCTTGCAGCCATGCCGGAGCTCGTTCCCTCAGGTTGGAGCCGGTCCCTTCCGGCCATGCAACGGGCGGTGCGCGAAGGAGCGCCGTTAGGCGTGGCCCTCGAGCGCAGCGGCCTGTCGGTCCCATCGGTCGTGCTCGGCGTCATGGAAGCGGGCGAGGCAGGCAGCGGTCTCGCGCGGGCCGTTGGACGCGCCGCGGAAATGTTGGAGGAGACCGCGGCCACGCAATCGGCGATCCGAGCCGCGCTCGTGTATCCAGCCATTCTCGCCGTAGCCGGGACGACATCCGTCGCCATCTTGGTTGGCGTGGTACTCCCGCGATTCGGCGCGATCCTCGCGGACCTCGGCCAGGCGCTCCCGCCCACGACGCGGTTCGTTCTCAATGCGTCATCGGTTGCGCGAGCCGCGCTCCTTCCTGCCCTCGCAGCATCACTCATTCTCGTAGCCGTGTGGCGCGCTTGGGTGGCCTCGCCGCACGGCGCCGTATCCTGGCACGCATCGCTGTTGCGTACGCCCGTGTTGGGAGGAGTGCGGCGATCCGCGTCGAGCGGACAGGTGTGCACAGCGCTCGCGGCGCTGCTCGAAAGCGGTGTCCCGCTATCGGTCGCGCTCGCCCATGTGGCGCGGGCCAGTGGCGACGCGGCAATCGCGGCGCGAGTGCATGCGGTGCGCGCATCGGTGATCGCCGGACATCGCTTGTCCGCTGCCTTCGCGGAACACGAAGCGCTGACTGCGGTGGCGTGCCGGCTGGTGCGAGCCGGAGAGGAAACCGGCGCGTTAGCGGACATGCTTGCGCATGCCGGCCGTCTCGAGGCAGAGCGGGCGACGAGAACGGTTCGCGGCGCCGTGCAACTCCTGGAGCCGTTCCTCATCGTCGTGTTCGGAGCCGTCGTCGCGCTCGTCGCTGCTGCGTTGCTGCAGGCCATCTACAGCGTTCGCCCAACGTAATGATGATAGCGCCAAGACCGCGCGGCGTAACATTGGTCGAGCTCCTGGTCGTGCTCGTGCTGCTCGCTTTGATCACGGGCGTTGTCGGGCTGACCGCGCGCACTGCGCGGCCTGTGCCACACGTGGATCCGATCCGAAGCGCGATACAAACCTGCCGCGATTCCGCAATCGCGTCGGGCCATGCCGTCACGATCACGGTGAGCGGTGAGACAGGGCCGCTTCCAGTCACCGCATTTCCCGACGGGCGCGTTCTAGCGTACCACTCGTTAGGCATTGACGAAATAACCGGAGCGCCCAGTGCCGCGCATTGAACCAATCACCCGGCCTAACGCGCGCAGGGGTCTGGTGTTGCTCGAAGTGATCGTGGGTCTCACGATCCTCGCCGTAAGCGCAGCGACTATGGTCGCTCTCGCCGACGCGTCCCTCCGTGCCGTCGCTCGAGCCGTGGCTGCAAATGACGATGTCGTGAGAGCCGATGATTTCCTCCAGGCGGTCGCCCTGTGGCCGCGCGCGGACCTGGACCGGCACCTCGGCGATCGCGCGGAAGGCGAGTGGCAAATGCGCATCGAACGCGTCAACTCGAACCTGTATACGGTCGACCTCTACGATTCAGCGGCGCGTCCGGTATTGCACACGTCGTTGTTTCGCCCGGTGGACGCCAAGCATGCCGCGCGCTAACGGATTCACACTCATGGAAGTTGTAGTCGCTCTCCTGATCGGCAGCATCGTGCTGGTCGCCGCTCATGCCATGCTCTCGGCGCTATCCGATCGCGAGCGCGCGCTCGCGGCAGCTGCGGTCGTCGCGGATGGTCGGGCGAATGGCAAGGAAACGCTTCGCGCCCTCGTTGGAAATATCGAGGTCGGCACGCCCGGAACCGGATCCGTGGCGGGAGACAACCGCCAGGTGCACTTCTCGAGTTGGTGCGACGTGCCATACGGATGGCAGGAGCGATGCGAGGTCGCCCTGTCATTCGACTCTGCCGCCGGTCACGAGGCGCTCGTCGCGAACATCGGCGCCCGTCCGGTCGTGCTGGTACGTGGCTTCGAGCACGGTTCGTTCCAGTATCTGCAGAGTGCCGCGGGCGGTGGACGGTGGCTGGAGCAATGGGGCGCCGGCGTGACTGCTCCGTTAGCAATCGGCGCGGTGTTGCGGTATCACGAGGGCACGGACACGCTCATCCTTCGCATCGGGCCGCGGGGATGACAATGTCGCTGCCTCGCCGCGGGTTCGTGCTGCTCGCCGTCTTGTGGGTGATGGTCGGCGTGGGCGCCGCGGGCCTCTCCCTCGCGCTCGTCGCCCGGCGCGCTGCCACGGCAGCCCACAATAGGCGGGCGCTGTTGGTCGCCGGATGGGCAGCCGAGGACTGTGTCAATCAGTCCGAGGCAATCATCGGCGACGCTCTGAGGGCTGCGGCTCGGTCGTCCGGCGACAGCACCGTGTGGGAGATGCTCGATCGCTTCTCGCCTGAAGGCACGACCACCGGACCATTCGTAGCGGATACCGATTGCGTCGCCGATCTTCGCGCCGCCGGCATGACTATCGACGTGAACACGGCGGACAAGGCAGCATTGACGCGCGTGTTCATTGCCGCTGGTACTGCGCCGTTCACGGCGGACTCGCTTGGCGATGCAATACTGGATTGGCGCGACCCAGATCAAGTCGCGAGGGCGAACGGCGCAGAAGCGAGTTGGTATATCTCGCATGACAGGGTGCCGCCGCGCAACGCGCCATTGGGCGACGCGCGCGAGCTCCAACGTGTACGGGGCCTCGAGAATTTTCGCGGGCTCGAGCGGCTGTTCGGCGTCGACTCCGATCGCATCGTGCTGGATCGAGCTCCGTTGGCCGTGATCGCATCGCTGCCCGGTCTCGGAGATGAGGCGCTCGGCCGCATCGCCGAGATACGCGCTCGGGGCGGGCGCGTCGGAAGTTTGCTGGCATTCAGCGCCTCGCTTTCGCCTAACGCACGCGACGCGGTGATTGCGAGTTATCCGGACGTGTCCCGCCGCGCGACGGCCGAGCCGGATGCGTGGATTCTCACCGCCCGCGGATGGTCGGGTGTGCCGCGCGCGACGGAAGTCGTGGAGTTGCGGCTGGTCCGGGCGGGACAACGAGCGGCCATCGTTCGCCGCAGGGCGCGCGTCGAATGAACATCGGTCGACGCAGCCTCGGTTTGGGCATCGCCGATGATCGCGTGAGCGCGGTCTTGCTCGTTGGCGGCTCGGTTCGATGGGCGGCGTCGCGGCGCCTCGACCCGGACGCGCCGCTCGGTCACGCGCTCCGCGCTCTACTGGCTGCGTGTCCACGGCGCGGCATTCTGCCGGTGACGGTCACGGCGGCGTTCGGGCCATCGGTCTCGCAGCTCAGGTGCCTTACGGGACTGCCGCCAATCGGTCAGCCGCGGGCGCTCGCCGCGATGGTCCGGGAGAACGCCGGTCGATTCTTTGTGCGCAACGGTGTCGCGCTCACGATTTCGGAGGCATTGATCGAAGGCCGCGCTCGCGTTTGGATCGCGGCGTTCGACGCACCAGTCGTAGCCGAGGTGGCCGGCGCCTGCCGGGATGTGGGATTGTCCCTTCGGTACGTGATCCCAACCGCCATGGCGCTGCGACGCGCCATTCGCGGCGGGTCGGTGACCTGGAAGGACGGCCGCGTGCAGTTAAGCATCACATATGGCGCAGCGGGTCCGCTGTCGGTGCGGCGTATGCCGGTCGCCGAGCACGCATCAGCCTTCCCGCAGTTGATCGATGCGCTATCGTCACTCGAGTCTTCACCGGATGCAGTCGATGCCGCGGGCGCCGCGCTGAGTTGCGGGCATGACACAGTTGTCGCACGTCCTGCAGCCGCGGTTCCAGATGTCGGCTCCAGGCGCCGTGCGCGGAGGATTGCAGGGGCCGCGTGCCTGTCGGCGATCTCCGTCGCTCTCCTGTCGCCCGGCGCCGCAACATCGGTTGCATTGCACCGCGACCGCGCGCGCGCGACCCTGATCGCAGCTCGCGCTGGAACCGCCGAGCACGATCTGTCCAAGCTTGCGAGGGTGAGCACCGCCTTACGCGCGCTCTCGGATCTCTCTGCGTCGCGTCAATCCATGACGCTCTTGCTCGCTGAGGTAACGCGCGGTCTGCCCGATAGCGCAGCGTTGGTCGCGTTTCAAGTCGACAGCTCAGGGTTAGCCAGCGTGGTTGCGCTGGCGCCTCATGCGGCAGCTGTCGTTGATGCAGTGGAGCGAATGCCCGGGATCGCGTCACCGCAGATCATCGGACCCGTGACGCGTGAAAGCGCCGGTGGAAGGACCATCGAGCGAGTCACCGTGCAGTTTCGTCTTCTTCCGGCACGTGTCCCGTGACTGTACCTACACTGACCTTCGCGCCACGCGATCGCCGCGCCATCCGGGTCGGCGTTGTCATCATCGCGGCCCTTGTTGTTGGCGGCCGCGGCTTTCCTGCGTGGCGCCGGTGGGAGCAAGCGTCCCTCGCACGGGCAAGCGTTGCGTCACTGGACCTTGGGCGCAAGCAAGCGGCCCTTGTGGACCAACGTGCGGTACACGATTCCCTCGTTGCGCGCAGCACACGCCTCGCGGCGCTGCGATCCACGTGGTTGGATGGTGATACTCCGGCCGCCGCCGGCGCGGCACTCGCTGCCGCGATCTCGAGTGTGGGAGAGCGCACCGGCGTCACGATCGGAGCGCTCGACATTCGTGTGGATTCGGGCGCGTCACAAGCCTTTGTCCCCGTGCGCATACATGCGACGGCCGTCGGAGACATCCAGGGACTCGGGAGCTTCGTCGCGGGTCTCGAAGGCGGCGCCCTCGCACTCACCATTCGCGCGCTCTCCATCGACGCCGCGGATGGCGCCGCGCCGCCTAACCGCGCCGAAGTGCTGAACGCGGAGCTGACGGTGGAAAGTCCGTGGCGCAGAGGGGCGATGGAAACGTCGCCATGAGGTCCCGTACCATCGAGTTGGCGCTCTGGAGCCTTACCCTTCTTGCGTTGGGCGTAACCGGCGCGCTCTGGCGGCGTGCCCTCTCGCCGCATGTGGCTGCGGCCGCTACGGTGTGGCCCGTGCCGCCCGTATCGCCGATACCGTCCGTCGATTCGCTTACGATCCTCACATCCCGGATCGTCGACCGCGATGCATTCCGTCTTGATCGCAAGCCTGCCGCGGTTGCCTATCGGACCAGCGGCGACAGCGCCGTGAGCGCCGCGCCGCCCTCCCCGCCCAAGCCGGTGCTCTCCCTCGTCGGCATCGTCGGCGGCCCGCCGTGGGCCGCGCTAGTCAACGGGATTCCTGCGCACGACGGAAGCGTTCTGGTTCACGCGCGCGACACGGCCGGCGGCCTTCGCGTCACGAGAGTGTCCGCCGACGGTGTCACCATCTCGGGCCTCGACACCGTGTGGCATCTCACGACCAAACAGAATTGATCATGCTGCGCACTCGCATCACCGCCTTAATGCTTCTCTCTCCGATCATACTCCCGGCCCAACAGGCCGCGACTCGGCCGACGCCTGCCAAGGCCTCGGCCGACTCCATAGATCAGCTCCCGGTGAGTGGGAGCGGCGACAGCGTCCGCATCCACCTCGTGGATGCCGACCTCCGTGCGGCAGTGCAGGCACTGGCGCCCTATCTCGATCGGCCAGTGGTATTCGGTCCGATGGCGGCGGGTGCACGAGTGTCGCTCGAGATGCCGCATCCGGTGCCGCGGAGTGATGTGCGCCAGCTTCTCGAGAGCCTCCTCGAGAGCCAGAACCTATCGTTGGTCAGCGACTCTGGACTGTATCGCGTCGGCACGCGCGAGGCACATCCGCCAGCTGCGGCGCCCACCCCTGCGCGCGGCGTGGGGGGAGTGGGGAGTGCGACTCAGGCTATTCAACTGTTCGTGATCCGGCTGCATCACGCGCGCGCGGCCGATGTCGCCGCTACCGTGAACGCCCTCTACGGCAAGGCCAGTGCGTTAGGCGAAATCGGTGCCGGGCCAAACGCCCAACCGCCGACGCTCAGCCAGCAGCTCGAAGCCAATCACGTTCCGGCGGCCGGCCTTTCTCCGCCAGACAATTCGTCCCCCGCGGTGGTGAGCCGCGCGGCGACGTTCAACGGCGACGTGACCATCGTGCCGGATCCACGTAGCAACAGTCTCCTGATTCGGGCGTCAGCGCATGACTACGCGCTCATTCAGGCCGCCGTCGACCAACTCGATACGCGGCCGCTGCAGGTCCTCATCGAGGTCGTGATCGCCGAGGTGCAGCGGAACTGGAGTTTGACCTTCGGGGTGAACGGCAACGCTCCGCCGGCATCGGTGAACCACGGGAAAACCACCGTCGCGGAGACGGTCAATGGCAACTCCGGTGTCAGTGACTTCGTCTTGCAGATCATGAATCTCGGGCGATTGAACATCAATGCGACGCTCAGCGCGGCGGAAGAACAGGGAGAGGTCCGCATCCTCAGCCGCCCGGTGGTCATCGCCTCCAACAACGAGGTCGCGAGTATCAATGTCGGTAGCCAGCGCCCTTTCGTGCAGGTGTCCCGCGCGCTGCCTAACGATGAAGCAACGCAAGACCAGGTGGTGCAATACAAAGATGTCGGCACCAAACTCACCGTGTCCCCCACGATCAGCCCCGATGGATACGTGGTGCTGCAGGTGAGCCAGGAAGTGGACAACGCCACCGCCGAAGTTGCATTCGACGCGCCTGTCATCTCCACGCGGTCGGTACAGACCGAGTTGCTCATCAAGGATGGCCAGACGGTGGCGCTGGGCGGTCTGTCGGACCGCCAACACGACACCAACCAGGGCGGCATCCCACTCCTATCGAAGATCCCGCTGATCGGCGGCCTGTTTGGCCATGCGAGTCGCGACATGACGGATGATGAGCTGTATCTGTTCCTCACGCCTCACGTGATCCGCACAGATGCCGATGCAGACAGCCTGACATCTCCCATGCTGAAGAAAGCGCAAGCGGTGAACCCATGACTATCGCGGTCAGGAGACCGGATGACCGTTCCGAATCGGCTCTCATCGGGCAGTCGGAGGCGATGCAGCGGTTGCGGGCGCGGATCGCGCAGGTGGCGCGGATGCATGTGCCGGTACTGATCATCGGTCCGACCGGTGCCGGCAAAGAGCTCGTCGCACGCGCCTTGCACGGCGCGAGCGGCCGCCAAGGAGAATTCGTTGCAGTGAATGTGGGCGCGATCGCCGACACGATCTTCGAGGATTCGTTCTTTGGCCATGTTCGTGGCGCGTTTACAAACGCGACCGGTAACAAGCTGGGCCATCTTGCCGAAGCGGACGCCGGAACGCTCTTTCTGGACGAGATCGGTGATCTCTCATTCCCAAACCAGGTGAAGCTGTTACGTGCCCTTGATCTCGGCTACTTTCGGCCGTTGGGCGCCGAACGCGATCGCCGGAGCAATTTTCGCACACTGGCAGCAACGAATGCCGACATCGAGGGGCTCGTTCGGCAACAACGATTCCGGGAAGATCTGTATCATCGTTTGGGAGCGGCCGTGCTGCGCGTGCCGGCATTGGCCGACCGGCCCGAGGATATCCCGGAGCTCGTCCACTACTTCGCGCGATCGGTAAGCCTAACGCACAAGCTCGAGGTGAGTCCGCAAGCGGTGGCCATGTTACAGGCGCATACCTGGCCGGGTAATGTCCGTGAGCTTCGCCACGTCGTGGAGTACGCGACCGGTTTGGCCGAAGAGTACGGTTGCTTGTCGGCATGGGACGTCGGTGTCGCGCTCCACGATCACGGTACCTCGGACAGAGCGATGCGTGGTGACAGTGTGGCGATGAGTCCAGAGCTTCGCTCATACTCTGTTGATGCCGCTGCACTCCGCCGGCATCTCGCGCTTGTGATTCATGAAGAGCGTGGCAGCATCCCGGAAACTGCGAGACGGCTCGGTGTTTCCCAGGGCACGATCTACCGGTGGCTTCGAAGGCTTGGGCTTCCGACGCCCCGGTACGTGCGTTCCAAGTCCGATCGCAATGCGCCACGACAGTCGCGATGCGGCGCGGCGGAGGACGCTAGCCCGGCTGGAGAGCCGCGTCGGCCACCAGCCGATTGATGACCGCGCGCACAGTCTCGCTGCATGCGCGGCGCGGCGTTTCGACGAGATCTCAGTTTTCACACTTTTCGCATCCAGTTCTCACGGCGCCGGGAAAACCGAAAAGTTACGCGGGCCGCCGGAAAGGCCAAGTGCCTAACCGACTTCGAGTTAGGCGCGAGGCGCCTCGGGCACGCAATGTGACATGAGATGGCCGGTGCGCGCCCCGAGGTCGGGGCGGAATCGGTTCCTCAATGCAGAGGCGTCTCGTGCGTGCAACCGCTCGTATCGCAATCCGCTGGCGCTTCCTCCGCGCCGCCGTGGTGCTCGTGTTTTGTGCCGGCGCAGGAGTCATGCTGCCTGTCCGCGTGGCCACGGCGCAGCAGCCGGACACGACCACCCGGCCGGACAGCGCCGCTCCGGCAGTAAGTACTCCTAACGGCATCTGCCTCACGTGCGGCCCTGGGGACACGCCGCCGACCGTCGACATCGAACCGCCGACCTCAACCTTCGGCGCCTCGCTCCAGACCGTGACGATCGACTGGTGCGACGACAACGCGCTCGCCGCCAGCTCGCGCTCGATCACCTTCAACGGCGCTACTGTCACGTCGCAGTTCAGCTATGTGAACGTCACGCCATCTCGGTGCGGCGACGAGGCCAAGTCAGTAGGCACCGTTACGTTATTGGCCGGTACCAACACACTCTCCGCGCAGATCAGGGACGGCGCCGGGCATCTGACCACGGCCACGGTGACGTACACGTTCACGCAATTGGTCGCCGTGACGCCGGATGCTGGAACGCGGACGAGCTACGCGACCGTACGCGATACGGTCGTGTTCGGCGTGAAAAACACCACCGCCAGTTCCGCGACCTACACGCTATCCGCGACCTGCCCAACTGGCTGGACCTGCACTGCGCCAGCATCCGTGTCGGTCGCGGCGGGCGCGACGAGCAACGTGAACGTGTCTTACACCGCCGTAACAAGCGGGACAACGGGCAGCGTCACGCTGACGGCGACGCCGCCGGCCGGTGCGTCGAGCGCCGATGCAGGCACCTATCGTGTCACGGTCCCGGTTACGGTGGGAGTACGGCGACTCCAGCCGCTCGCGGAATTCAATGCCTACTACTTGATCCCTGGGAGCATTGGCTTCGGCGTATCCAACAGCGGCCCAACTTCCACGACCGTGACACTGAGCCAGTCGTGCTCGGGTAACGGCATCACGAGTTGTTCCGTGTCGCCCAGTATGACCGTGCCGGCCGGCGCCACTGAGTTGGTGTTTGTCAGCTACACGCCCGGCGACTCCAATCAGGTGGGGACACTGAGCTTGACGGCGCACGGCGGAGATGCGGGCAACATAGCCGCTGACACGGTCGGCGTGTCGGTGGTGGGCTCGTTAGGCAGTTGTACGACGGACACAACGTCGATCACTGTCTGTAACCAGGGCGGAGACCGTTCGCCCCCTGTCATCGCGATTCGCCCCGGCAGCGTTTCGCGGAATGTGCGGGTGGATACCTTGGTTGTCGACTGGTGCGACAACGACAAGCTCGATGAAACGCATCCGATCGTCGCGCTCAACGGAGTGGAAATCGTCCCCGCGTTGCCGGACTCGCTGGGAAATACGGTCGAAACCTGCATCGGTCCCGCGATGTTTCACTCGACCGGAATCGTGACGCTCTTGCCGGAAGGAAACACCGTTTCGGCCTTTCGTTGCGATGATGCCGGCAACTGCGACGAGCAGGACGCAACCTATGTGTATACGGTGCTTGACGTCGCGACAGCTGATTCAGCACTGCTCCGTCGCGGGGCGGGCAGCACGTTCACTCAGAGATTCCGCGTCAAGAACATCGGCCACGAACCGTACACGTTTACTCTGAGCGCCTCATGTAGCGGCGACGGCGTAACTGCTTGTACGGTTCTGACGCCCACGGCCGACACGCTCAACGCTGGTGACAGCACGATCGACTCAGTGAGCTACCAGACGCCGAGTACCGCCGCTGGCAAAACTGGCGCCGTGACGATTCTCGCGGCGCCCGTACTCAACCCGCATTCGCCGGTTTCAGGCAGTGTCAACGTCCACACAATCACGCCCGTCGTTGCAGCGGCGGCAACTCCCGACAGCGCTGCCGTGCCGGTGGCTGCCGGTCTCGCGACCACCTATAACTTCTGGCTCCGAAACGCTGGGAACGTGCGCGAGAGTTTTGCGCTGACGCTTTCCTGCACGGGTGTGACGTGTAGCAGCCCGCCGTCGCCAGCGAGCGCGACGCTCGCGCCCAACGACAGCACGCGTATTGAGGCCACGTTCACGGCGGGGGCCACGGGCACATCTGGCCGGGTACAACTCAACGCGGTGGCGGGGTCGCTCACGGTGCACGGGATCATTCTGCTGAAGGCGCAACCCAAGGACCTGCCCGTCGCGTCGCTCGACTCGGTGTGGGCCCCGGGGCGGATCGAGCGCGCGATGTGCGTGGCGGTCGACGTTGGTACCGCCGGAACCGCGGATGAATGCGGCGACCTGCGGTTGGCCATCGGCACATCGACCGTGCGCACGTTAGGCGAAGTCCGCAGTCCAACGCTGCTCTACGGCAGTAGCGACGCCACCGCCACCGTCGTGGTCCCGGCGTGGGTCAGTTTTCTGCCGCAGGCCACGCTGCCTGATTCGGTCACCGCCACGCTCCTCGTTGGCGGGGTCATTCGCGATCATGGCGCGTGGCCCAAGGCGCAGTGGGTTGCAGGCGCCGGACGTCAGATCGCGCTCGCAGTCGATGGCCGCACATTGAGCGGCGGTCCGGGCGGGGCGAACGATCACTCGGGAGTGTACGCGGCCACGTTGCAGATCATGACCTACACAGGCGCCAGCACGCTCGCCGACACGCTCGCGACAACGATTCCCGTGGTGGATCGGTCGCAGTCGGCTTTTGGCGCCGGCTGGTGGCTCGCGGGCCTCGAGCGGCTCTACTTCCCCACGGACGGGACGCTCACCTGGGTGGGTGGGGACGGAAGTCTGCGCACCTACACCAAGGACCCGTTGCACACGAGCATCTATCGCGCGGCGAGCCTCACCCGGCTCGACTCGTTGGTCAAGGATGCCGGCGGACAGTACATCCGCTATCTGCCCAACCGGCTGCACGTGCGGTTCAACAGTGCCGGCCAGCATATCGCGACGATCACCCGGCTCGGCGACAGCACGGTGTTCGCGTACACTGCATTGGGACAGCTACAAACGATCACCGTGGCGCCGATCAGCGCCGCCAAGACGTACACCTTCTTCTACGACGCCAGCGGCCGCCTCGACAGCGTCGTGGCACCGTTAGGCGGGGCGAACGGTACGACGCGCCGGACGACCAAGCTGACGCTGGTTGGCACGACACGACAGGTGGCGAGCGTGACGGCGGCCGACACGAGCGTGATCGGCCTGGCGTACGACCCGAACCACGTCGGACGCGTGAGCGCCGCCACCGACGCCCGCGGCACCACGACGACGTTTGCCTACGACAGCGCGGGCAAACTCCTCACCGCCACCGTTGGCATGAAAGGCGTGGGTCCAGACCTGACGACGCGGATCGCCGCCAGTGTGAGCCAGGGCTTCCGAGGCTCAGTAGCCATCGATACGGCCGTCGTCGCGACGCGCATCGACGGCCCGCGCACCGACGTTGGCGACACCACGGTCATTCGCGTCACGCCCTTCGGCGCGCCGCGCCGCATCACCGATGCCCTCGGCCACGTGACGCGACTCGACCACAGCTCGGCCGCGTTCCCTGCGCTCGTGACGCACGAGCACCGGTTAGACGCCGCCGCGAGCATTGCGACGTACGACGCCAAAGGCCATCTGATTGCCGAGACGGATTCCACGACCTACATCGACGATCTGCTCGGCACCCGGACCTACGCCACGACGACCTACGCCTGGGACACCGTGTGGGACCAAGCGACCGTCATCGCGCCGCCGTTGTACGACAGCACGGTGATGACCTACGACGCGGCGACGGGCAACCTTCTCACCCGGCGCGATGTGTTGGGCGACACGGTGCACTACGGGTACAATAGCGGTGGCCGCCTCGTGAGTGTGCGGCCGGCCACCCACGCCGCGGCGGACAGTTTGACGTACGACGCGGTGGGCAACGTCGCCACGACGATCACGCCGTTAGGCTACGTGGCCCGCAGCTTTCGCGACGCGACCGGGCGCGACACGCTCGTGACCACGCCCATCGACGCGCAACAGACGCTGGTGACGAGTACCCGCACGGTGTACGATCTCGCCGACCGGCCGACGCTCACGCAGAGCTTTGGGCCCCGCGTCCCGTACCGTAAGGCCGGAGATCTCCCCGACACGACCCCCGCCGAGACGCTCACGGTCGCCACCATCTACGATCGGGGTGGTCTGGTGCGTCGCGTGACACGGACGGCGCGTCCGGATGTGGCCCACCTGGACTCGCTGGTGACGCGCCTGGGTTACGACCCGGCGGGCCGCAAGGTGGCGGACACGGCCACGGATGGGGGCGTGGACAGCTACGGGTACGACGCCGCCGGGCACCTGATCACGCACGAGACGCGCGACACCATGGCCGTGGGGTGGACCTACGATGCGTTAGGCGAGATGGTGCAGCGCACCATGACCGGCGGCGCGACCCCCGGCGTCGCGTTCACGTCGGGATTCCTGGCCTGGGCCCCGAGCGATTTTGCGGACCCGCGACCGGACGAGGCGACGTTCGGCTACGATGCGGCGGGGCGCCTGGTGACGGCCGACAATCCGGTCGCCCAGATCCGTCGCACCTATCTGCCCAACGGCGCCCTGCTCACCGACACGGTGCGCCTGAGCACCTGGGACTACCGGGATTTTGCGCACCACCTGTTCGCGCGCGCGTACGGCTACGACCTGGACGGTCGCCGCCGCGTGACGGCCGGCCTGGGGGGCGACTCGCTGGACTACGATCTCGCCGGCCGCGTACGCGGCATTGCGGACGGCGGGCGGCAGTGGTTTCACTATCACT
>DASUHB010000057.1 GCA_036273715.1 Gemmatimonadaceae bacterium | reverse complement strand
GCTGAAGACCTGGCAGCCCTGCGGGTTGACGCCCGACATCACGTGCTCGATCACACCATCCTTGCCCGCCGCGTCCATCGCCTGAAAGATCAGCAGGACGGCAAAGCGGTCGGTTGCGTAGAGCAGCTCCTGCAGCGCGCTCAGCTGCGCGACGTGCTCCGCCAGGATCTCCCGATAGTGCTCCTTCGACTTGTAGATCGGCTTCACCGTCGTCGGCCAGTGGCGGAGCGCGACCGAGTCTCCCTCCCGCACGCGAAAGTCATCCGGATCGATCTTCATGCTCCTCCCTGCGGAGCGCGCCGCTAGCGCGCCGCGTCATCGGCGCCGAGCTCGCCCTGGGCGGCGATGGTGCCGGCCCGGGTCGGCTTCCCGACCAGCAACATTTCGAGCAAAGCGCCTAACAGTGCGCCTAACAATGGACCGGCGATGTAGACCCACGTCGTGCCCAGGTGTCCCCGCACGAGATCGGGCGCCAGGGACCGCACGGGATTCATCGACGCGCCGCTCACCGGCGCCGCCCACAGTCCGGCCAGCGCGATGTATCCGCCCACGGCGATCGCCCCGTTGGTGCCGATGTTCCGCGCGCCCGTGGCCGTGCCGAGAATCGTGTTGACCAGGCCCGCCGTGAGCAGCACCTCCATCACGAACGCCTTCCCCGCCCCTACCCCCGCGCCCGGCACCGTCGCGCCGAGCGCCCCCACGCTGCCGAACATGATCCGGAGAAACACGGCAGCTGCGAGCCCGCCGGCCACCTGGGCGCCGATGTAGCCGGCCACCCGGTTCCACGGAAAATTGCGCCTAACGGCAAAGGCGAGCGTGACGGCCGGATTGAGATGCGCGCCGCTCACCTGCCCCATGAAATAGATCGCCGCCATCACCATGAGCCCCGGCGCGACCACCGCCATGGCGGGCGTGATGGCGCCGGGACTGCGAGCCCCGATCACGTCTGCGCCGGCGGCAACCACCACCAGCAGGAACGTCCCCCAACACTCCGCCACGATGCGCCGCCACTCGTGCGCGCGCTCGAGGAAATCGTGCGACAAGCGTTGCTGCACCACGCCTTGCGGCTCACCGACGGCAGCCGTGCCTGTCGCGTCCGATGTCATGATGGCCCCCGGTAGGCAATGCCCGTGCGGCGATCCGGGCGGATGCGGCGTGCCGAAAGGAAGAAGTCGATGCTCTTGTGAGGAACCGCTTGCGTTAGGATTTACGCTTGACGGCGTGGGTGGCGCAAGCCGGATGGATAGCGTCAGGCCGCCGAAGCAACCATGCTGCCGCCGCGCCGCCGTTCCCTTCCGGCAGGATGCCTCGTCATCCACGGGCGGAACCGCGCGCTACCGCCAGGTCGTCCGCCTTCCTCCTCGCCAGCCACGTCCGACACTTGACCGTTTCGCTCGACGCATCACCCGCCAGCGGCACCGCGACGGATGTGACCGCGCCTCCATCAGCGCGTTCGTCCGCCACGGGGTGGAGTCTGCGCGTCGAACGCAACGAATGGGTCTTGGCAGTGCTGCTGTGGGTCGTTTGCGTGAGCTACGCGGCGCTTCGCCTGCCGCACGGCTGGGTACCCTTCGACGCCGGTGCGCTTGGCGAAAGCGCGCAGCGCGTGCTCGCGGGCCAACTGCCGCACCGCGACTTCGACGAGATCTACACGGGCGGTCTCAGCTACCTGAACGCGCTCTCGTTCCGACTGTGGGGAACGAGTCTCATGGCCATGCGCATCACGCTCCTCGTCGCATTCGCGCTCTGGCTGCCTGCTGTCTACGCGATCGCGCGCCGGGTCGCGCCCAAGTCGCTCGCTATCGCCGTGACGCTGTTGGCGGCTTCGTGGAGCATCCCGGTCTATCCCGAAGCGATGCCCTCGTGGTACAACCTGTTCTTGGCGACCTTCGGGGTGGCGGCGCTGTTCTGCTACCTGGATGACGGGCGTCGGCGCTGGCTCGTGGCTGCCGGTGTGTGCGCCGGACTCTCCTGCCTCATCAAGATCGTCGGCCTCTATTTCGTCGGCGCCGCGCTGCTATTCCTCTTGTATCACGACCAGGACCGCGCCCTCCCGCGCGACTCGGAAGGGCCAGTGGGACGGCTGGGCTCGGTTCTCGTTACGCTGGCCGCGTCGACCGCGGTTGCGGCGCTGCTCGTACTGATACGCGGCCATCTGACGTCCGACGTTCTGGTGCAATTCATATTGCCGGGCGCCGCGCTCGCGGCGCTGCTCGTGTGGCGCGAGTGGCGCGCGCCGCCCACGGAGTGGCGGGCGCGCGTCGCAGGCCTAACGCAACTCGGGCTGCCGTTCGTCGCCGGCCTGCTGCTGCCCGTTGCCCTGGCGCTCATCCCGTACGCAGCCGGCGGCTCGTTAGGCGCGCTGATGCACGGCGTCTTCGTGCTGCCGGCGCGGCGCTTGAGCTTCGCCTACCGCGCGCCGCGCGGATCGGCGGCGTTCGTCGTCCTCGCGGCGGCGGGGCTGATCATCCCACGGATCGCGCGGAGGTTCTCCGTCCGCGGCCGCCGGGAAGCGGAGATCCTGTTCACGATCGCGTGCGTCGCCGTGCCCATCGGCGCATCCGTAGCGGTCGTGTACCACGTCGCCTGGATCCCGATGCGCGTGCTGATACCACTCGCCGCGGTGTGGGCCGCATGGCACCTCGCGCGCCTCCCGCGCGGCGGCGCGGACGACACCGGCAATGCACGGATCTTCCTGCTGGCGGCAGCCACCGCCTGGTGCGGCCTGGTCCAGTTTCCCTTCGCCGTGCCTAACTACTTCTTCTACGCCGGGTCGTTGGCCGCGCTGACGGCGGTCGCGCTCGCCGCACGGCGCGGACCGGCGTGGCGCCGCCTGACTGGCGTCTGTGCCGCGGCGTATGTCGCATTCGCCGTCGTCCGCATCCACTCATCGTCCGTGTTCGCCATCGGGCTTTCCAACGCCGCCGACAATCAGCACTCCGCCCTGCCGCTGGCGCGCGGCGGAATACGCGTATCGCCCTACGACAGCGCGATGTACGGCGCCCTGGTGCACGAGCTGCGCGCCCACTCGCAGTCCACCTACACGTACGCCGGTCCCGACGCTCCGGAAGTCTACTTTCTCTCCGGCCTCCGCAACCCCACCCGCACGCTCTTCGATTTCTTCGACAACTCCGTTGGGCGAACGCCGCGCATCATGCGTGAGCTCGACGCACGCGGCGTCACCGCAGTAGCCATCAACGCGCACGGAGATTTTTCAGGCGCCATGCCGACCAGCCTCGCCGCAGCGCTCGAGCAGCGCTTTCCCCTCCACGAGCAGATCGGCCGCTTCACCCTGCGGTGGCGCGAA
>DASUHB010000056.1 GCA_036273715.1 Gemmatimonadaceae bacterium | reverse complement strand
CCTGACTGGGCGCCGTGGGGGAGGCGCAGGCGGCAAGTGCCGCGGAGGCGATGACGAGAGCAAGAAGAGTGAGGCGACGGCGGACCATAGTAACCTCGCGGACAGAGTGATGTGGTGTCACAAACGTCCCGGCAAGGTATGTTGGCGCGTCCTGGCGTAAATGCACATTTTAGGACAGCGATGTGCACTTTTAGGACAATGTGGCGCCAACCGTGGAAGTACTCGCCCGCCTTCCCTCAAATCTCTCGTCCCACCTCCGAGTCGCGCTCGAGAATGAGCACGTCCTAACCGTCGTCGACGATTGGGACACACTCTCGAGAACGGTGCGATCGCGAGCCATCGATGTCGTCATCATCGATCCTCGCATCGATGGTGCGCTCGAAATCGAAGCGCTGAAACAATTGATCGGCCGATATCCGACGCTTCCGGTCGTCGTGTACACGCTGCTCTCACCGGAGCTGTTGCGAGCAACCGTCGAGTTAGCAAACCTCGGCGTCCGTCACCTGATCCTTCGCGGCTTCGATGATGAACCGCGACGGTTGCGCGAGTTGCTCGAGCGGGTGCCGGCACAGCAGTTGAGCGACATCGTCCTGCAAGGACTCGCGCCGCGGTTGCAAGCGGCGCCACCCATGCTCCGACGAGCAATTACGAAGTTGTTCGAAATGCCGCAGACATTTCGCGGCGTGGAAGATCTGGCTGCCGCGGCTGGCATGACGCGCCGCAATTTGGACCGATGGCTCGACCGACTCGGATTGGCGTCGGCTCGAATGCTGATACTGGCGGCGCGTCTAACGCGCGCCGTGCACTACATGCGGGACCCAGGCTACTTGCTGGACGACATCACAAAGAAACTCGGCTACGGAAGCGGCCGACTGTTCGCGCGACAGGTTCGCGCAGCAACTGGATTGACCCCGTCGATGCTGCGACAACGCGGCGAGCCGGAGAAGTTGATTCGAGAACTCACGGCGCAGTTGAGCCGACCCGGAGCCCACGAAGCATGAAGATCTACGACGAACGCGCGCGCGTACTGGTGGTGGACGACGAACCGTCCATCTGTCGCGCCCTGTCCATCGCACTCTCGCGAGCCGGATACGAAGTCCGCGCCGTGGAGTCCGGTGAGGTCGGCGCGACTCTCGTGCGATCCGAACACTTCGACTGCCTGATCACCGATCTGCGCATTCCAGACATGCGCGGCGATGTCCTCTTCGAGCTCGCCTCGTCGCTTCAACCGCACCTCCGCAATCGCACCATCTTCACGACCGGGGATGCAAGCGAACGGGCCCAGGACCTCCTCGATGCCTGCAGCTGCACCGTCCTCCAGAAGCCCTTCGACCTGGACGAACTGCTCGGCGTCGTCCGTCGATTCACACGGCGCATGAGCGAGGCGAGTGCCTGAGCGCACCGCAGCATTGACTTGACAGGCAGGCACCTACTAGATTACTAACTGCTAAATACCAGTAACACAGGGACCTGGCTTGGAGCCAAGGTCCTTTTTCACATCTCGAAAGTTTGTTTGTGCACGAGCAAGTGCTCGGGCGCGCCTACCGCGACGGCGAAAGTTCGCGGGTCACATCGTCGGTAGGTACGGATGCATCCGGACTCCACCGACACGTCAGGAGATTCGTATGCGTACCACCGGCACGGTCAAGTGGTTCAACGACAGCAAAGGTTTTGGCTTCATCACCCCAGAGAACGGACAGAAGGATTGCTTCGTTCACCACTCGGCTATCCAAGGCACAGGCTTCAAGACGCTGAGCGAGGGAGAGCGCGTCGAGTTCGACATCGTTCAAGGTGCCAAGGGTCCGGCAGCTCAGAACGTCACCAAGCTCGGCTCCTAATAGCGGGCGGCGAATAATCGCCAACTGCGTGGGGCTGCTGCCGACACGGCAGCAGCCCCACGTTGTTTTCAGACTAGATCCGCCACTGCTCGAGCGTAGCCACGGCACGCTCGAGCGCTACACGCTGCTCGGCGCGCGACGCCGTCCGGAGCAGCCCCTTGTACGTGCGGATCGCGATCTGGAGCGCGCCCCGGTCGCCCTCCGTCGAAGCGAGGCTCGCCGCGTTGTCCGCCAGGTTCGCCTGCGCCAGCTCGTCAGATGGGAATCGTTCGACCACATGCCGCCACCGCTCCACTCGGTCCCGCAGCGACGATTCGCTCAACGCCCAGAGATGCCAGGCACCCCGGTTAGTCGGGTCCGCCGCAATCGCGCGATCGGCGAGCGCCTGAACCGCGTCCGGCCCTCGCCCGGAGAGCCAGTAGGCGTTCGCCAGACGGACCAGCGCTTGGGAATCGTCCGGCCGCAGGGCAACCACACGTTCGTAGACGGGTCCCGCAACCTCAGGAACGTCCTGGTACTGCTCGACCGCCGTCACCAGGGCATCGGCGTCGGAGCACGACGAGCACACTGTTTCGAGCTGCTGGAGCAGGCTCCCAATGTTGCTGGTTTCCTGATAGTCTTTGACGGCAGATGCGATTGCCGCGGCGGGGTCGATTGAAGGGGCAATCATGATTACATTAAGATACCGAATGGCGAGAGGCTGTGTCAGCCAGTGACTGAACCCGCTCCGAAGTCGTCTACGGCGTCAGAGGTGCCAGAAATCCCACCGCAGACCGACCTCCAGAAGCTTACTGCGCTCGTTCAGCATCAGCTCAACAACCCACTCGCCGCACTGCTTGCGGAAACGCAGCTTCTGGCGATGGAGTCGAACCTGGACGCTCAGCATCGCGTCGCGGTAGAGCGGATCATCGAGCTCGTTCGGCGCATCATAGGAACCGTTCGCTCGCTCGATGAGGTTGTGGAAGAGCGACTGGTCCGCTGAATCGTTGGTGGGGTATTATACGGGCCCGACGGTAGCATAGGGCCGATGGGCCGCGCGGCGCAAAGGTTGCGCGTTGGCCGCCAGTAGGTGATAATCGAGGTGGTCGCGGGCACAGCCCGGGCGGCCACAACGCATGGCAGGTCCGTGCGGCAACGCGTTCTATTCGGCCTTTGCCGCTGGACGCAGCCGCATCCGCAGTCTCCGGACGTCGCGAAGGGCGTGTTAGGAGCACCGCGGGATAGGCAGAATCACGACGTCGTGTGTCGCGCTCGAGCGCGCCGACTGTGATGCCAGTTCGGATCCGCCGATAGACCGAGCTCCATACAAACGTCGAGATCGCATGACGCCGGATGAGTTTCCGGATACGTGCATCTCGCGAGAGACGTAGCAGAAGCGTAGCGGCCCCACATCGGTGGGCGCCACAAGCGCCATCCAATCACTCCATGACACGCATTGGTGCATGAACGATCGTCGACGCCCCACCCGGCGCGGTCGCGGTCCACGCCCGCAGAACCGCGGCGGCGGACCCCGCGACACGCAATCCGAACCCAGTCCATATCGCGAGGACGTGGGACTGCCCATGAACGGTGAGCCCACGGCATACCCCGTGTCTAACGGAGAGGCGCCGAGTGGCGACTCGACCGGCGGTTCGGCTCCCGAGCCCGCGAATGACGCGGTGCCCAACGCGCCTCCGTCGAACACGCCGCCCGCATCGTCGCCGGCGCCGGGATTTACCGGTGGATCGAGCCCCGCCGTCAATCAAGGAGGAGGCGGCGGGCAGCAGCACCAGGGTCAGCGCGACGGACGATTCCCCAACAATGGAAGGCGAGGCAGGCGTGGTCGCGGACGTGGTGGTCCGCGTCCCGAGCACCACAACGGCGGCCCGCCGCAGCCTGTCGTGGCGGACGGTACCGTCACGGGGTGGTTTGATTCTTCACGCGAAGGCGGCTTTGTACGACGCGCGGATGACAGCTACCTCCCGATGCCGGGCGACCCGTTCGTGGCGCCGTTCATGGTGCGGCAGTTCGCGCTGCGCCGCGGCGATCTGATCGAGGCAACAACGGGCCGCGACCAGCGCGGCCGCACGACGTTAGTCGAGCTGACGCGTGTGAACGGCGAAGATCCAACCAGCGCCCAACGGCGTCCCGATTTCAGTTCGCTGATCGCATCGTACCCGGATCGAAAGCTGGTGCTGGAAACGGGACGTTCCGCGAAAGGCGGCCCCGAGCTCACGCGTCGCGCCATCGATCTCATCGCGCCGATTGGCTACGGCCAACGCGCCTTGATCGTCGCACCGGCGCGCGCCGGCAAGACGATGTTGCTCCAGGCGATCACCGAAGGCATCGCGATCAATCATCCCGAAGCGGCGCTGCTCGTGCTGCTCGTGGACGAGCGACCGGAAGAGGTGAGCGAGATGATCTCGTGGGGTCGTGGAGAAGTCGTGGCATCCAGCTTCGATCAGCCGGCTGAGCGGCACGTCGATGTCGCAGACATGGTGTTGGAGCGTTCGCGGCGTCTGGTGGAAAGCGGCAAAGACGTTGTGATCGTGCTCGATTCCCTGACGCGGCTGGCGCGCGCCCACAATACCGTGGAGCGCGGCACGGGACGCACCCTGAGCGGCGGCCTCGACGCGACCGCGATGGCGAAGCCGAAGGCGTTCTTCGGATCTGCGCGGTCGGTCGCACCGCAGCACGGCGGCGGCTCGCTCACCATCATCGCGACGGCGCTCGTCGAGACGGGCTCTCGCATGGATGATGTGATTTTCGAGGAGTTCAAAGGCACGGGCAACTGCGAGATCAAGCTCGATCGTTCGTTGGCCGAAAAGCGCATCTATCCGGCGATCGACATCGCGACGAGCGGCACGCGTCGTGAAGACAAGCTGTTCCGCCCCGATCAGCTGGACGCGGTGTTCACGCTGCGCCGCGGATTGCAGCAGATGCCGCCGCAGTCCGGCATGGAGTGGTTGATCAAGCGCATCGCGGCGACGCCTAACAACGACGCGCTGCTGTCAGGCCTCTAGGACCGGCGCGCCCGCGGAGGGCGCGCCCGGCCCGGAGATCACGCGGCTGGTGTCGCGAGCTCGTCCCAGAGCATCGCAACGGCGCGCGTGCCCTTCACGAAATTCTCGTCGCTCATCCATTCGTTAGGCGCGTGGGCGTTCTCGCCCGGCAGCCCGAACCCGATGAGCAGCACCGGCGCGCCGAGGATCCGCTCGAAATCCCCGACGACAGGAATCGAGCCGCCTTCGCCCGTGATGACGGGCTCGCGTCCGAACGCCCCCGCGAGCGCGCGGCGCGCGGCATCCACCAGTGGCCCGCGCATCTCGGCGCGCCACGGCAGGCCGCCGTGCAATGCGTTGACGGTGACGGACACACCGCGGGGTGCGACACGCTCGATGTGCGCCGTGAGGACGCGTTTGATCGCATCGGGCGTCTGATCCGGAACGAGGCGGCAGCTCACCTTCGCCATTGCCTTACCGGGTAAGACCGTTTTGGCGCCCTCTCCCGTGTATCCGCTGAGCAGTCCGTTCACCTCGCACGTCGGGCGCGTCCAGATGCGCTCGAGCGTCGTGCGACCGGCTTCACCATCGAGCGCCGGTGCGCCGACCTCTTTCCGGAATCGCTCGTCGTCGAACGGCAGCGCGCGCATTTCCTTGAGCACGCGCGGCTCCCAATCTCGCACGTCATCGTAGAAACCGGGAATGGCGACATGCCAGTGTTCGTCGTGGAATGTCGCGATGATGCGCGCCAGCGCCGTCGCCGGATTGACGACCGCGCCGCCGTAGATGCCCGAGTGCAAGTCGGATGCGGGCCCGCGCACCTCGATCTCGAAATACGCGAGGCCGCGCAGCGAAGACAGAATGGATGGCAGACCCGGCGCGAACATCGACGAATCGGAGATCACACAGTAGTCGCAACGCAACCGCTCTCGGTGGCGCTCGATGAACGGCGCGAGGTTGCCACTTCCGACTTCCTCCTCGCCTTCGGCAAGCACGATCACGTTGACCGGAAGACTTCCGCGTGTCGCAAGATGCGCTTCGAGTGCCTTGACGTGTAGAAACAGCTGACCTTTGTCATCGACCGATCCGCGCGCGTATATGCGGCCGTCGCGCACGGCCGGCTCGAAGGGTGGCGTGGTCCACAGGTCCAGCGGCTCGACGGGCTGCACGTCGTAGTGCCCGTAGATCAGCACTGTCTTGGCGCCGGCCGGCGCTCCGCGCCATTCGCCGAGCACCACGGGATGACCGCCCGTGGGCATGATCTCCGTCTGGAGACCCGCGGTACGCATCGACGACGCGAGCCATTCGGCGGCATGGGTCATGTCGCCTTTGTGTTCGGAGCGCGCGCTCACGCTCGGGATGCGAAGGAACGCGAACAACTCGTCGTGGGCACGCCGGTCGTTCTTGGCGAGGTAGTCGGACAGCTCCGGAGCAAGTGCTGTGGTCATTGAAAAGTCGTTGAACTGGTTGAGCCAACACGGTGGGTCACCGGACATGAGCAAAGATTCCTACGCATCGCTCTCCGAGGCAAGCCTCGCCGCGCGGAACGGGTCACGGAGTGAAATCGTGTGGCGGCCATGATCCGTGCCACCCCTCAAGCACCCACACGCGCCGGCGCGTACGCAGCTCGGGGCCGCGACGCAGATCGACCACATCGAGCATGCGCGCCGTATCGAAGAAGGGACGCAGGCGACGAATGACCGGGCCGACCGAGTCGGCGGACTGCATTTCGAACGCAAGCATGAGGTCGTCGCCGCGGCGAGCGCGGTCCGGAAAGCCCGGCCACAGGTCGTACTGGTTAGGCCGACCCGCGATGTTGAGGGAAAACGTCGGCGGGTGTAAGGGGAGATGGAACGCGATTTCGGATGCTTCCTGGTAGCGATCGCCACCGAGCCACACGTGCGCGCCGGTGCGTGCCGTCTCCTGTCCGGCGAGGTTCTGCATGCGCACGGCGAGCGCGTCCCATCCGGTGCCGCGAGCGGTCGGGTCATCGCGCGCCGTGATGGGGAGCACCGGCACCACGGACTGAACGTAGACGCCCGCCGACATGATCGCGCCTAACGCACACCCGGCGGCCAGCCACGGCCGCCATACCCGCGTGCGGACGGTCGTCACGTGCGCGGCGAGCAGGGCGACGGCCGGCACGTACGCCGGGGCTTGCCAGTTCGCTTCGGCGGGGTGTCTCCAGGCGCCGATGCAGAAGAAGAGAAAGACCGTGGCCGACACCACCGCCAGCATCACACGGCGCGGATCGCGGCTGCGGATTCCCTGGACGACGACAATCGCGAAGAGCACGAACAAGATCGGAGACACGAGTGCGACCTGTCCGCCAATGAGCGACATCTCGCGCGAGAACGGCGTGCCGTGTCCGGACGAGAAGCCGTGGTCCAGTTGGAAGCGGAAGGACGCCCATTGATGTCGCGCGTTCCAGGCGATGACCGGCAGGAAGATGAGGAGGGCGATGAGGGTGGCGGCGTACGGGCCGGCGGTCCGCAGGTGGCGACGAAGCTGCGGGATCGCGACACACGCAATGCACACGCCTAACGGAAGGAGCACGGCGTTGTACTTGGACACCAGACTCAAGCCCAACGCCACGCCGGCGGCCAGCCACCACAGGGTCGACTCGCGGCTGCCCGGCATCGCGGAAATCGCGTGGTCGAGCGAGAGCAGCGCGAGGGTGAACGCGAAGAGCAGCGGCGCGTCGGGTGTCGCGAGCACCAGGCCGGCGGCCGCCAGCGGCATGCAGCAGAGGACGATCGAAGCCACCACGGCGGCCCGGCCGCCCGCGAGCCGGCGCGCGAGCAGCACCAGGCACAGCGACGCCGCCCAACCGGCGCACACGCTCCCGAGCCTCACACCGAGCGGCGTCGCGCCTAACAGATCGGTGCCCAAGCGGATCAGCACCGCGATGGCGGGCGGGTGGTCGAAGTACCCGCCGGCCACATGGCGGGACCACTCCCAGTAGTACGTCTCATCCGGCGGCAGGGTGATGAAGACGGCGAAGACGCCGCGGATCAGTGCGGCGGCGGTGATGATGAGGACGGCGAGCGATGTGCCGCGCAGTCTTCGTGCGTCCGGTGCAGTCACTCGGTCGTCCTGGCCGGCGCTGCGCCGTACATCGCAACGGCAGTGATGATCCACGCCCAGGCAATCCAGGAGAGTCGCTCGAGCGGCGACATGGTGCGCAGGACATTCCAGGCGACGGCGGGCAGCGTGGCGATGACGAGCGCATTGGACCGGCCACCGTCGGGCGACCGGCGCGTAATGACCTCCACTGCATGGCGCCGAGCCGCATGGATGCGATCGGTGATGGCGTTGCCTAACGAATCGGCGGTCAGGGCACGCCAGCCGGCGATGCGCATCACGCTCCAGGCGACCGCGGTCCGTCCCCACCCGTGGTTGTCGGAGCCGGCGACCACCGCGAGGTCGAGGCTGTCGGCCAGACGCAGAATGCGCGCGCGGTCGCGTTGGCTCTGCTCGATGCCGCGCGGGGAGCCGTCGGACAGCTCGATGGCAATGACACCGTGCCGGCCGCTCGAATCGGCCGGTATCAGGCGATCCAGATTGTCGGGAATCGTCTGCACGACTACGGGCTGGCGTGCATCGAGCGCCGATGGCGAGTCGCTCCGCGCATCGCCGCCGAGCGCTGCTGCAGTGCTGTCAATGGCGCCGAGGGTGACCAGATGATTGTGGTTGGCGACGTATTCGATGCCCGGGAGGGATGTCAGGCCCTCGCCCGCGCGCACAGGGTTGCCGCGCGCTGCCTCGCGTGCACCTGCGAACCGGCTGTGGTCGGTGATATACGCGACGTCGAACCCGGCGGCGCGGTGCCAGGCGCGATTTGCTTCCGGCGTGAAAGACGATCGGCCATCGTGCGAAAAGCGTGTGTGGCTGTGCACGTCGATCGCGAGCGCGTTGGGGTCGTCGAGCGTCAGGCGCGCCATCGGTCGCGGGGCAACAATGCCGATGAAGTAGAAGAGCAGCAGTCCGGCGAGTGCGATGAGCGCGGCCCGTGCCTCGCGCAGAAGCGTCGTGCCGTAGCGGCGCCATCGCAGCTCGCGCCACACGATGTAAAGCGCGGCCAGCGATACGATCAACGCCAGCGTCTGGCTCACGCTCAGCAGCGTGAGCGCATCCATGACATCGCAGATCGGCGCGAGGACGAGGTACCAGAGACCGAGCGACAGATGGGCGCTGGGCGCCGGCGCGAGGGTTTCGAGGTCGATGAGCGGCGAGAGGGCGAGCGGCCAACTGGCGAGAATGACGAGGGTGATGATGATCGCGACGAGTCGGCCGGGAGCGCGGCGTTTCGAGGCGACTACATTGGAAGACATGGACGGATTATATGCCGCACCGTGGCGAATGGCAGTGAGACGCGGGATGGAGCAGCAGTGCAGCGAGAGGTAGTTGGATGAACCGATTGGCGCGAGAGACGAGCCCCTATCTCAAGCAGCACGCGGACAATCCTGTGGATTGGTATCCGTGGGGCGCGGAGGCGCTGAATCGCGCGCGCGCCGAGGGGCGGCCGATCCTGTTGAGCATCGGGTACGCGGCGTGTCATTGGTGCCACGTGATGGCGCACGAGTCCTTCGAGGACCCGGAGACGGCCGGCGTGATGAACGAGTTGTTCGTGAACATCAAAGTGGATCGTGAAGAGCGTCCTGATCTCGACGCGATCTACATGAGCGCCGTGCAAGCAATGACCGGTCATGGCGGCTGGCCAATGACGGTGTTCTTGACGCCGGACGGCGTGCCGTTTTATGGCGGCACCTACTTTCCTCCGGATGACAGGCAGGGGATGCCGTCGTTCCGCCGGGTGTTGGCTTCGGTGTCGACGGCGTTTCGCGAGCGGCGGGGCGATGTCGAGGCGGCCGCCGGGCAGGTGCGAACGATGTTCGCGCGGATGCACGAGGCGCAGGCTGCGGCTGGCGCGCCGACGGTGGCGTTGCTGGCGGGTGCGGCGCGGGGCGTGGCGCGGCGCTTCGACGATCGGTACGGCGGCTTCGAGGGCGCGCCAAAGTTTCCGCACGCGATGGCGCTCGACTTCGCGCTGGTCGCGTGGCGCCGGGGGCTCTTGCCTAACGGTATGATCGTGGCGCGCGATTCGTTTCTGGCGATGAGCCGGGGCGGCATCCACGATCAGGTGGGCGGCGGTTTTCACCGCTACAGCGTGGACGCAAAGTGGCTCGTGCCGCATTTCGAGAAGATGCTGTACGACAACGCCCTGCTCTGTCGGTTAGGCGTGCACCTGTTTCAGGTGACGCGGGATCCGGAGATCCGGCTCGTGGTCGACGATCTGGTGGACTGGGTGGGGGCGGAGATGACGTCGCCGGAGGGCGGGTTCTACGCCTCGCTGGATGCGGACAGCGAGGGAGAGGAAGGCCGGTACTACGTGTGGAGCGCGGACGAGCTGGAGCGCGTGTTAGGCGAAGATGGGCGGCCGGCGGCGGCGCACTGGGGCGTGTCGCGATCCGGGAACTTCGAGGGCCGCAACATCCTGCACGTGGCGGCGGATCCGGATGCGACGCTGGCGCGTTTGGGCGGCAGCCTGACGCGCGACGAGCTCCACGGCCTCGTGCGCCGTGCGCGGGCCGCGCTTGGCGCGGCGCGCGCGCGGCGCCCGAGGCCGGCGCGAGACGAAAAGATCCTCGCCTGCTGGAACGGACTCATGGTGCGCGGCCTCGCCGAGGCCGCGCGCGCGCTCGATAACGACCTGGCCCGCACGCTCGCAATTCGCGGCGGCACCTTCCTGCTGCGTGAGCTCGTGCACGAGGACCGCGCCATGCGCGTGTGGAGCGCGGCGGCCGGCAACGGCCGCGCCCCCGGCTACCTCGACGACCAGGCCGCCGGCGCGCTCGCGGCGCTGTCGATGTACGAGCTGACGTTCGATGAATCGTGGGCGGCGCAGGCGCGACGCCTAACGGAAGCGATGCTCCGCTGGTTCCTCGACGACCAGGCGGCGACGTTCTTCGACACGGCCCACGATCACGAAACGCTCATCACCCGGCCGCGCGAGATCACCGACAATGCGACGCCGTCGGGCACGTCGCTCGCCGTCGAGCTCCTGCTCCGCCTGGGAGATCTGCTCGACGAGCCGTCGTGGCGCCAGCGCGCGGTGGACGTGCTGTCGGGCATCGGACACGCCGTCGAGCGATATCCGCTCGCCTTCGGGCATCTGTTGACGGCTGCCGATATTGCCGTATACGGGCCGGTGGAGGTCGCGTTGGTAGGCGACCCTGCCAGCGTCGGGTTTTCCGCGCTGCAACGCGTCACCGCGTCGCAGTTCGTGCCGGGCCTCGTTCTGGCCGGGGGACGCGCCAACGGCGACGTCGCGCTGCTCCGCGACCGACACATGATCAACGGCGCGGCCACGGCGTTCGTCTGCCGACACCATGCGTGCGACGCCCCGACGACGCTGCCAGATACGCTGGGGGCGCAGCTCGAGCTGGCCGTCGATGCCGCGTCGCCCGAAGCGGCCGGGCACCCGCCTAACGGCTAGCCTGCCACGCGTCAGAGATCGCCGCACGTCAGCAGGATCGTGTGACAGTGGGTGCACACGAGCTTGCATCGCAGCCAGACGAGATCCGTCCCGCCGCACATGTCGCACGACGACACCTCGGGAGGCGGCGCCTCGCGGCGCGGTGCGGCTTCGTCGTTGTCATCAGGCGCTGCTGTTGATTGATCGCGATCCGCCATGCTGTGCCTCGCGTCCGTCGGCGAGTTCAACCGTAAGGTAGCACGGCGCCTTTACGCCAACCGGACACACAACGCGCCCGCGCGGTCGGATCGCACGGCCGCACTGTGCTCTCGAATCGCGCCGCGTATCACCGCCAATGGCCTTCGATCCAGTACCAGCCGCGGCGGTCGTGCGCCCAATGTCCGGGTCGCCAGCTGCGATAGCCGCGCTCGGCAACGATCCAGCGGCCCGGCATCCACGCATACCCGCGGCCGTCCCAATTCCACCGGCCGGCGACCCACACGTAGTTCGGACCTGGAGCCCTGCCGATGACCTCGACACGCTCTACCGGCGGCGCTTCTCGCACGTACACGCGCTCTCCGCGCGGCGCAGATGCACACGCGCCGACGCCGAGAAGCATGGCCGCGACGGCCAGCGTCAACACGCTTCGTTTCGTTGGTTGACTCATTCCACCCGTCCTTGCGCCTCAACGCGCATTGATGAACCCGGTCGACAAAAATGCAAAGTTCGGCCCGCCGAGCGGGCCCTGCACTCGGTTGGACGACCGGAGTCAGCGGGCGTTAACGGCGGGCCCTGCAGTTAGACCGAGTCGTTTCGCCCGGTCGGCACGGTCTCGTGGACGCGCGCCGTCTTGAACAGGCGGAACAAATACGTCATCGATGGAAAGAGCACGAGCGCGCCGAGCGCGAGGGCGACGAGAAAGATCAGCTGCGTGCGTCGCGGGGCAGCGGCATTCTCGACCGTGAGAGATGGAGGCACCAGGTAGGGTGCCTGTGCCGCGGCCCATCCCCACAAGATGAGTGAGACTTGCGCTGCTGCAGCGATGCGTGCGACGTGCCACCGCCTAAACCGGAGCGCGAGGATCGCGCCGATCGCGGCGACCGCGGTCAGCACGTGCAGCGGCAGCGCCCAGGCCGACGCGATGAGTCCCGCGCTGACGCGCGGAGCGCGCGATCGCGCGAGGAGCAGGGCGAGAAACGCGGTGACGAACACGGCGATCGCAGCAAAGAGCGCGCGCCGCCTGAAGTCCTCGCGTAAGACATCGTCAGTTGCCTCGACCGTGAGATACGTGCCGGCAAGGAACGCGAACAACGCGAGCGCCAACGCGCCGACCGCAATCGTGAACGGCGACAGCCACGGCAACAGATAGAGCGACGCGAAGGATTCGCCCGGCGCGCCGCGCGCGACGTGGTCGAGCATGGTGCCGATGCGTCCGGATGCGATCGCGCCGATACACACGCCGAGGAGCAGCGGGGTGAGCAGGCTGGCGATGGAAAAGACGCGGCCCCAGCGGCGTTGCGGGGCATCGTCGCTGCTGCCGTAGCTGCGAAAGGCAAAGGCCGAACCGCGCAATACGATACCGATCAACATGAGCGTGAGCGGAATGTGCAGCGCGATGGCAAGGCCGGAAAACGCGGGAGGAAAGCAGGTGAACAACAGCACAACGACGAGGATGAGCCACACGTGGTTGGCTTCCCAGATCGGTCCAATCGCCTCGGCGATCAGCGCGCGCTGGTCGGCGCGGCGCGGGCCGGTGGCGAAGAGGTCCCAGACGCCGCCGCCAAAATCCGCTCCGGCCAGGAGGACGTACGCGTTGAGCGCCACGAGTGCGATGACCGCGATGGCGATGGCCACGTCCGTCCCGTTAGGCGGCGGCCGGCGCGGCCGCCGCGCCGTCGCTCTCGCGCGTGATCGGGCTGCGCATCACGAGATCGTACAGCAGCCACACGACGACGACGCCCAGGAAGCAATACAGCGCGCTGATCACGAGAAACGGCACGATGAGACCCGGCATCGGCGTCACCGCATCCGACGTTCGCATCACCCCGAAAATGATCCACGGCTGGCGGCCGACTTCGGTGACGGTCCACCCGGCTTCGATGCAGAGAAAGCCCATCGGCGACGCCAGCGCCACGGCGCGCATGAGCCATCGGTTGGCGGCGAGGTCTCGCCGCCGCCACGCCTCGACCACGATCCAGAGGCCGAGGAGCGCGAGGTAGGTGCCTAACGCAACCATCACCTGGAAGGCAACGTGGACGACGGGAACCGGCGGCCAATCTCGACGCGGTACGGCGTCGAGGCCGTGCACCACGGCATGGGCGTCGTGAAAAGCGAGCAGCGACAAACCACCCGGAATCTCGAGCGCCCAACGTGTTCGTTCGGCCTGTACGTCCGGGATGCCGCCGATGCGCAGCGGCGCGCCGGCTTCCGTGCGGAATTGGCCTTCCATCGCCGCGAGCTTGGGCGGCTGCCATCGCGCCACGTAACGCGCGCTGATGTCGCCGGAGAACGGCTGGACGATCGCCGCGGGGACGCCGACGATGAGCGCCACAGCCAGCGCGCGCCGATGGAATGCATTGCGACGATCGCGGAGCAGCATCATCGCATGAATGCCGGCGACCGCGAACCCCGTGGCCGCATACGCTGCCAACAACATGTGGAGCACTTCCGGAAACGCCGCGGGGGTCAGCATCGCCGCGATCGGATCCACATCGACCGGCAAACCACTCTGGAGACGGAATCCGGCCGGCGTGTTCATCCACGCATTCGCGATGACGACGAACAGCGCCGATGCCGCCCCGCTCACCGCGACAACTGTCCCGGCGGCGATGTGTGCGCGAGGCGAGATGCGCTCCCATCCGTACAGATAGACGCCAAGGAAGATTGCCTCGGCGAAGAAGGCAAATCCTTCCAGGGAAAAGGGCATCCCGATGATCGCGCCCGCGAATCGCATGAAGCTCGGCCACAATAGGCCGAGCTCGAAGCTGAGCACGGTCCCCGATACCGCACCGACAGCGAACAGAATGGCCGTGCCCTTCGCCCAACGCTTGGCGAGTTCCAGATACATCGCGTCCCCGGTGCGATGCCATCGCGTTTCGGCGATGACCATCAGCACCGGCATCGCAATGCCGACGACCGCGAACAGGATGTGAAAGCCGAGCGACACCGCCATCTGCGACCTGGCGGCGAGCAGGTCGCCCATCAGATTGCCTCGAACTCGAGCTCCAGATCCAGCGCCGGGGCGCGTTGCGTGAGGGCGTCGACGGCGATCCGGTCGACGCCGGACTGCGCGAAGGTGCGCACGGCATCCAGCCGCACGTTGCCGGTGACCTGCGTGTACACGCGCGACGCCGCCGCCTCGACGCATTCGCGCACGTGGGCGGGTGTCATGTCGTCGAGCAGCACGACATCGACGCCGGCGGCGACGGCGCTGCGCACCTCGGCGGGCGTGCGACAGGCGATCTCGATTCGTGTGTGATCCGACGCCAACTCGCGCGCGCGTCGGACGACCATGGTGACGTCGCGGTTGACCGCGGTCAGATGGCTGTCGCGGATCTGCACGAAGTCCAGGCCGTCCCGTCTAACGCCTAACGCGCCGCCGGCGCGGGCGGCGTAGTGCTCGAGCTCGCGCAGCCCCGGGGTGGTCTTCCACGTGTCGATGATCCGGGCGGAGGTCCCGCGCACGGCCTCGACGTACGACGATGTGAGCGTCGCGATGCCCGAGAGGTGCCGCAGGAAATTGAGTGCCACGCGCTCGGCAGAGAGAATCGCGTGCGAGAGCGCCGTGATGCGGACGACCGGTGCGCCGTCGGTGACGCGGCCCCCGTCATCGACGTCCACCCGCAGCGCCGCGTTGGAGTCGAACAGGCGGAACGCGGCGACGGCTAACGGAATGCCGGCCAGGATTCCGGACTGGCGCGCAACGATGGTCGCGTGCGCACGGCGCGCCGAGAGCACGCTCGCGGCCGTCGCGATGTCGTGGTACGCGCCATCCTCGAGCAACGCGGCGCGCAGGCAGGCCTCGAGCTGTTTGTCCCCCAGCGGGAATCCGAAGCGATCATCTTCGGCAACGGGCGCGCCCATCTGGGGCGTGACCGCGCGCGAGGTTCGTCGGTCGCGCGATGTGTGCGGCGTCTCGAGGCCGGTCCCGCGGTCAACTTCCCGACGCGGTTCGACGGAGCGGCGGTGCTCGGCATGCGACCGTCCTTGCTCCGGCTCATACATCTCGCTTGTACCCATGAGACCGGACCTCCTACTGTCTGCGCTGGAATCTTGAACCTGACAAGTGCCGGTGATGGATGCAAGACGCGGGCAACCTGGTGGCGCTTGCCGCCCCTTTTCACCACACCCAAGTTACGCGGCGAAGCGCACGCTCAAATCGCTGCACAGGGAACGCGAGGCGTCGAATCCCAGTTCGTGGAAATGATCCCGTACATCCTCACGATCATCGCGCTTGCCGGCGTCGTGGGGAGGTGGATACCTCCGGCAGCGCTGGGCAGAGCCGTGTGATCGGGTGGCGATTGGCCGAGCCAGAGTGCTCGGGCGTGGTTCGACAGGTGGCCCTGACCGCTAGATTCCACGCGTGACCTCCCGTATCGGCGCGCACGTCCACAAGCTGCGCTCGGGCGAACCCGGGAAGCTTGGCGTCCTGATGGCGACCGCCTTCATCGACATGGTGGGGGCGCTGATCATCATCCCGCTGTTGCCGTTCTACGCCGTCAAGTTCGGCGCGAGCGACTTCATGGTGATGGTGCTCGTATCAGCGTTCTCGGCCATGCAGCTCGTGAGCGCGCCGCTCTGGGGACGGGTGTCCGACCGATACGGACGCAAGCCGGCGCTCCTCATCGGACTTGGGGCGTCGGCGATCGCGTACGTCGTCTTTGCGTACGCGGATTCGTACTGGCTGCTGCTGCTGTCGCGCGCCGTGCAGGGGGCGGGCGGCGGGACGACGGCGGTGATTCAGGCCTACGTTACCGACAGCGTCGAGCCGCGCAATCGCGCCAAGGGGTTAGGCTGGCTCTCGGCGGCGACCAATGCCGGCGTCGTGTTAGGCCCGGCCATCGGCTCGTGGTCGCAGGGCTTCAACAACCACGCGCCGGGCCTGGTGGCGGCGGTCCTTTGCCTGCTCAACGTGCTGTTCGCCGCCAGATTCCTGGTCGAGTCGCGCGTCGTCTCGGCCGCCGATCGTGCAAAGCCGAAGACTGGAAGCAAAACGTCGACCGCCGTGCTGCGTGTCGCATCGTGGCGCCACATGGGCGATCCGCCGTCGCGGCTGATCTGGATGTACTCGGTAGGCATCGGCGCATTCTACGGTGTGAACGCCCTGATCACGCTGTACCTCGGCAGAGCGTTCAATGTAACCGCTGAATCGATCGGGCCGTTCTACTCGTACATCGGCGCGCTGAACATCCTGTTCCGGCTGCTTGTGTTAGGCAAGGCCGTGGATGGGCTCGGCGAAATGCGGACGTCGCGCATCGGGGCGACCGCGCTCGCGCTGGGGCTGGCGTTCATCCCGTTCACATCGCCGGTGCACATAGCCCATTTGACGTACCTGACGATCGGCCTGGCGCTCGCCCTCATCCCGTTTGGCACCGCGCTGAACTTTCCCTGCGTAACGGCCACCTTGTCACGCGTGGTAAAGGATGAAGATCGGGGCCTGTATCTCGGCGTGCAGCAGACGTACGGCGGCTTGGCGCGCGTGTTGTATCCGTTAGCCGCCGGCGCCGCGTCCGATCACTTCGGTATCGGCGCGCCGTTCTGGTTGTCGGCGATATTGGTCGCGAGCACGATTCTCATCGGCAGAAAGCTGGATCGCTTCACACACTACACGGGCGAGCATCCGCTGGTCCCATCGGTCGTCGAGCAAGCCGTGAAAGAAACGCCGGTCATCGCCGAGTAACCGTTTCGCGGGGCGGCGCAGGGCTACTGGATTACGACCGCCTCCGCGCGCGACCACCGGCCCTCCGCCCAGCGCGCAGCAAGCGTGATCGCGAGCACCAGCGCGATCAGCACGACGCTGAACGCCGCGGCAGTTCCAAACGCGAAGTTGCGCAGCTGTGACAGGATCTCCATCGAAATCGGCCGATTGGCGTGGGTGAAGAGCACAATGCTTGCGACGAATTCGCCGACCGCCGTAATGGCGGCGAGCATCGCGCCCGCGACCAACCCCGGCCGCGCGGCGGGCAGCACCACGCGGCGCATGGTGAGCCACCAGCTCGCGCCTAACCCGCGTGCCGCATCCTCGAGCGACGGATCCATCTGGCGCAGCGACCCTTCCGTGGCACTGGACACGAGAGGCACGCCGCGGACGAAGTACGCCAGCGGGAGGATCCAGAACGTTCCGACCAGCAGAACCCGCGCGCTCGCGAGCGACGTGCGATCGAACGTCGATGCAAGCCCGATGGCGATTGCCGTGCCCGGTATGGCCCACGGCAGAGCCACCAGAATCGCCAACAGCCATCGCACGCGAAAGCGGCGAAGGACCAGCAGGTACGCGGCGACGAAGCACACTACGATGTCGAGCGCGGTGGCGATCGCCGTCATCGACACGCTATTCCAGATCGGCACCAACAGGTCGCTATCCGTGGCGAGGCGGCGGAAGTTGTCGATCGTGTACTCCGGCGGGAGGACCTGCGTCGTCCACGTACCGTCACGCGCGAACGAGACGAGGATGACCATCGCGTGAGGCAAGATCAGAATCACCACGAGAATTGCGCCGACGATCGGCGCAAGCAGGCGCGCCGTTGGCGAATGGAGACGCGCGCGGACAACCGTGCCCTTCGTCGACACGGCGTACGTCCGACGCCGCTCGAACCAACGCAGAAGAATGAGCGCCGCGATCGCACCGACCGCGAGCACCGTCGTCTCGACGTACGCAAGATCCATCGCGCCGTTGAGCTTCGACGCCACGATCTGCGTCGAGAGGACGCGGAGGCCGCCGCCGAAGATGTACGGCGCCGAGAAACTGCCGAGCGCGCTCATGAACACGAGCAACATCGATCCCGCGATGGACGGCGTGAGCAGCGGCAAGGTGACGCGGCGGAGCGCGTGCCATCGCGAAGCGCCTAACCCGGCCGCGGCTTCGTCGAGCGACGTGTCCAGTCGTTCGAGTCCCGCCGATACGAACAGAAAGACGTACACGTACATCGTGTACGCGTGGACGAAAATGATCGCGCCCACGCCGTTGAGCGTCCACGGCGCGTGATCGAGGCCGAGCAGCGCTTGCACGCCTCGTGTGATGACGCCGCTCTCGCCGTAGAGAAAGAGAAAGGCGACCACGCCGACTAACGGCGGCAGCGCCGCCGGCAGCGTGGCAACGGCACCGAGCACGCGGCGCCCGCGGAAGTCCACGCGCGTCAACAGGAATGCCAGCGGCAGGCCGACCGCGACGGCCGCGATGACCGAGCCCACGGCGATGATGAGCGTCGTGCGCAGCGCTTCGAGGTCGGTGGGACTCGATGCGAATTCGCGCCACGATCGCAGACCGTGTTCGAAGCTGCCGACGACGATCGACAGGTTCGGGTAGACGACGCTCCAGAGCAGCACGAGCAGCACCGGCGCGGCGAACATCCATGTGCCGCGGGCACCGCCTGCGCGTTTCACGACACCACCGCCACGGGCTCGCGCGTCACTCGAATATTGACTGTGTCTCCCGGCTGCACATCGCGCACGGTGCTGTGTACTTCCAGGTCGATGTCGCCGGCAACCCGCACGCGATAGGCCAGCAACGCCCCCGCAAACCGCCGCTCTTGCACCACGCCCGTCCATGCATCGATTCCGTCCGGCGGCGAGAAGCCGAGCGCGTCGGGCCGGAGCACGGCGGTGGCCGGGCCGTGTGCCACGGCCGGCGCCGGCGCCGCGCGCAGCCGTCGCGCGGCGCCGCCTAACTGCACCGTGATGCTGTCGCCGTCGAACGTGCCCGGCACGAGCGTCGAGCGGCCGATGAACGTGGCGACGTCGCGATTCGCCGGCCGATCGTAGAGCGTTTCGGCGGTGCCCACCTGCAGCAGCCGGCCGGCAGCGAGCAAGGCGACGCGGTCGGCCACGGCAAACGCATCCTCCTGATCGTGCGTCACGAACAGGGCGGTGACGCCGAGTCGCCGGAGGGTGGCGCGCAATTCTTCGCGCGTGCTTCGCCGCAGCGTCGGATCCAGGTTGGACAGGGGCTCGTCGAGCAGCAATACCGGCGGCTCGATGACTAACGCACGCGCGAGCGCCACCCGCTGCTGCTCGCCGCCGGACAACGATTGGATCTGGCGGCCGCCGGCGCCGGCCAGCCCGACGCCGGCCAGCGCATCGGCCGCACGCGACATCCGCTCACGCCGCGCGATGCCCCGCGCTTCGAGTCCGAACGCGACGTTCTGCCCAACGGTCAGGTGCGGGAACAGCGCGTAGTGCTGGAAGACCATGCCGAATCGACGCCGCTGGGGCGGCAGCGATGTGATATCGCGTCCGTCGAGCAGCACGGCGCCCGCATCGGGCGTTTCGTAGCCCGCCACCATGCGCAGGGTGGTGGTCTTTCCCGAGCCGCTGGCCCCGATCAGCGCAACCAGCTCGCCCGCCGCAATTTCCAGGGAAACGGCATTGACCGCCGGGCGTGCTTCACCGAATCGGCGCGTGAGCTGATCGAGCACGAGGTGCGGCGCAGCGCCGCTCACCGCGAACTATTCCGGATGTGCGAATCCCAGTACTGCATCCACGCGTCGAGATGCTGCTCGAGCATCGCTCGATCGAGAGGCATCGGTTTGATCTGCGCGCGCGCCTCGCGAATCCACGGCGGCAGCGAGTCCGCGGGGATGTCGGTGCGCACCGGAATGCGATAGAAGCGATCCGCGGCATCCAGCAACGCGCGCTCGGACGTCACGAACTCGTAATACTCGCGCGCAATCGCCGGATGCTTGCCGCCCTTGACCAACGCAATCGCGTCGACGAGCAGCGGGGTGCCGCTCGTCGGGATCGTGTACTTGACCGGGATGTGATACCGGTCGCGCAACATCGCCAAATCGGGCATGTCGAACAGCGTGATCAGCCCTTCCTGGCGGCCGAGCTTCTGGTAGAGGATGGTCGGGTTGAGCGTGTACTCCTTCGTCTGGGCATCGAGCCGCCGGAGCCAGTCGTATCCCTGGTTAGGCGAACCGGTTTCCCGGATGCTGCGCAGAATGATCGCGCCGAAGATGGCGCGCATGCTGCCGGAAGCGATCGGGTCGCGGATCAGCACCTTGCCCTTCCACCTCGGATCGAGCACGTCGTCCCAATCCTTGGGCGCCGCCGAATCGCTCACCGCCTGGCTGTTGTAGCCGATGACTTCCGGTGTGAGATACGTGCCGTACCACAGGTCGTTCGGGTCGTGGCTGTCGGGCGGCACCGCAGCGGCCCAGGTCGGACGATAGGGCGCGAGCAAGCCTTCGCGTCCGGCGCGCTCGAAGATCTCCTCAGGCGCGCCGAACCAGACATCGGCTTGTGGGTTCGCTTTTTCGCTGCGCAGGCGGTCGATGATGTCCTGCGAGCCCATGTCGACTGACTGCACGTCGACGTCAGGATGCGCGGCCTCGAACTCCTTCTCGTAAAACGACAGCAGGTCGGTGCCGTGCGGAGAATACACGGTGAGCACGGTGCGATGCGGACCGCGCCGGCACGACGCCAGTGCAACGGACGCCAGCACCGCACCGGCCAGTAGCGCACCGCGCCGCCACCGCACGCGCATCACCGCGGGGTCTGCGCGCCATCCGCGGTACCCGCTGCGCGCGGCGCCTCACCTACGCCTAACAGATTGAGAAAGAGCCGCGATGCGCCGGGATTCCCGGCCGGCAGCTGCCGGAACAAGGACAGCGTCGTGTAGACGTACGTGCCGGCGCCCAACCGCGTCTCGAGAATCGCGCCCGAATTCGCCGGCTCGCCTGGATCGTTCATCGAAATCGGCGTCGTGTAGTGCGCATCGATAGTCGACGGCATGTACAAGGATCGCTCCTGCACCCAGCCCGTCCAATCATCGGCCGTGATGCGATTCGGCCAGGTCAGCACTGGATCGTTAGGCAGGAGGATTCGCACCGGCGCGTTCTCGTCGGTCACGCGTGCGGCCGGGCGCGAAAGCGAAATCGGATACGGTAGACGGCCCGGCGCCGTCATCTCGTACTGGCCGTACTGCACGACCATCGTCCCGCCATGACGCACCCAATCGAGCAGCCGCGCGTTGGCCGCCGCCAGCTCGGGATGCGCCTCGTACGCGCGCGTCCCGATGACCAGATCCGTGAATTGCGACAGATCCACCGTCGCGAGGTGCGCCGGATCGAGCACCGTGAGCGGGACGCCTAACTCCTGCAGCATCGGCGCGACGTTGTCGCCGACGCCGCGGACGTACGCGACATCGAGGCGCGGCGGCAGCGCGGCGTCGACGGCGTCCACAGTGAGCGCCGCTCGTCGATACAGCTTCTGCGGGCGAATGTGCGAATACTCGATCGGCACGTATCCGATCGAATATGTGTTCCCACCGCTGCGCGCCACGGCGGCAATTTCGTGCTGGCCCGGGGTCAGCTGACCCGAAATCGCGAATGACACCGTCGCCGTCGCATCGAATCCGCCCAGGTGTGTCGTGCGCGTGCTCGAGTCGGCGTGCAGGCCACTCGGCAGCGTCAGCGACACCTCAACGTCACGCGTCTGGGTGACGCCGGAGATGAGATGCACCTGGACGTTGCGGTCGAGCGGCGTATTCGCCCGCGCGAGCTCGACGGTGCGATCGAGCGTCACGGCGATTGCGGGCACGACCATGAGCGGCCGCTCGACGGCGCCGCGCACGGGATCGGCGTATCGGCGCACGACCGGCACATCGGTCACGAGGTGGCCGTCATCCAGCGCGACGCGCACGTGAATGCCGGCGTCGCGCACGTCGTCCGATCGGCCGTCGATTGGCACGCTGAACATGTCACCGCGTCGAGGCGTGGCCAGCCACCACGGTTGCGAGATCGAATCGCCGTGCACGTACACGGTGTCCGAGTGCGAGCTGTCGGGCGCGATCGCCGCTTGCAGGCGCGCCGGAGCGGAGCCGGCGCCGCTCGACCTGTCGGCGGCGGCCGATGCCGACTCCAGCGTCACGCGCCCCGTGCCGCGATTGTAGACGGTGACGTCGACGGGAATCGAATCGCCTAACGCGACTTCATCGCGTTGCACCGTGGCTTCGATCGCGATGCCGCGCGCCATGAGCAGCGCCCGCGTCACGCGCTGGAGGCCGTCGGCCACCGAGACGAGCACGTCGCCGTTCATCGACTGGGGCGCGGCCTGCGCATCGGCGACGAGCTGCACGAGCGCGGCGTGCGCCCGCTCGAGCGCGGGCACGCCTGTGCTGGGATGGTAGAGGCTGAGCTGTCGACGGGCATCGATCGTCGCCGCGAGCAGCCGCTCGACGGCGGTCTTGTCGGCCGGCCGGCTCACTAACGGAAGGAGGCGGCGCCACGTGGTGTCGATCCCATCGAAGATCGAGCGCTCGCGTTTGGCGTCGGCGGGCGCGCCCGAAGCGCGGGACCCTTCGCGGGCGAGCGAGCCCGTCTGGGCGCCCAGTCGCGCGATCACGCCGAAGCCCTGTGATTTGTGCTGCGAGCGACTCTCGGCGGCGATCTCGGCGAACGATTTGCCTAACACCGGATCGAGCTCGCCGGCGTTGTACGTGAAGGTCGCTCCCTCGCCGTTGAAGTATGACCGCGCGCGGTAAAACTTGAGCGGCGTCCAGGCGCCGTAGCCGGCGGTCGCCGATCTGGGAAACCGTACCGTATCCATGGCCGCGTCGTACGCCTCGCGGGCGACGATGCCGGCCACCTGGTGCTGGCCGTGTCCGTCGCGCGGCGTGCCGGAGAACACGGATACGATCACCTGCGGGCGAAACGCCCGCACGACCGTGACCACATCCTCGAGCACGGAATCGTGCGGCCAGTGCTGGAAGGACTCGGCGCTGCTCTTCGAGAAGCCGAAGTCGTAGGCGCGCGTGAAATACTGGTGGGCGCCGTCGATGCGCCTCGCGGCCAGGAGCTCTTCGGTGCGGATAACGCCTAACGCATCGCCCAACTCGTCGCCGATGAGATTCTGGCCGCCGTCGCCGCGGGTGAGCGAGAGGTAGGCGACGTCGACGTGATGGCCGCGCGTGAGCCACGTGATGAGACGCGTGTCCTCGTCATCGGGGTGCGCGCCGATCACGAGCACGCGAACCGCGACCGGCAGTCCTTCGACGAGCTGGCCCAACGCGGCCGCGCCCCGGTCCTGCGCCGGCAGCGAATGCAGGGCACCTGCGGCGGTCAACGCGAGAGCGACGATGGCGTGGCGTACGTGCATAGGTCCGAGGCACCAAGTGATGGACGAGCGCCGCCACCGCCGCTGTGCGAGCGCGCCCGTCGTCTAACGGACGCGCACGGGGGATCAGCCCCGTGCCGCGCCCGCCGCGCCAACGGGGTCGGCGACGGCGAGCGCGTCGGTGACGATCTTCGTTTGCTGTTCCGTGTGCGAGGTCGCGTATCCCTCGGCGGGACTCGCGCGCTCCGGACGACCAATGTATCGAATGGGCAGCGTGTTCCCGACCGCCGCGCGCAACCGTGGCGCGACGAACGACCAGGCTCCCATGTTCTTCGGCTCTTCCTGCGCCCACACGACTTCCTCCAGCGCCGGATACCGATCGATCACGTTCGCGATCTGCTCGTGCGGCCACGGATACAACTCTTCGACGCGCACGAGCGCGATCGCACCGGTTTTAGACGCCTGTCCCGCGAGATCATAGTAGAGCTTCCCCGTGCAGAGCACCATGCGGCGAACCTGGTCGGCGCCCTGCTCCGCTGCGCCGGCGATCACCGGCTGGAATGCTCCCGAGGTGAGGTCGGAGAGGTGCGATGCTGCCTGCGGGAGGCGCAGCAAACTCTTTGGTTGCATGAGCACGAGCGGCCGGCGTTCGCTCGCCAACGCCTGACGACGCAGGATGTGAAAGTACTGCGCCGGCGTCGACGGATACGCAACACGCATGTTGTTCTCGGCCGCCAACTGCAGGAAGCGCTCGAGACGGGCGCTCGAATGCTCGGGGCCCCCGCCCTCGTATCCGTGCGGCAAGAGCAGCACGACGCCGGAGTCCTGTCCCCACTTTGCCCGGTCCGAAGCGATGAACTGATCGATGATGGGCTGCGCGACGTTCGCAAAGTCGCCGTACTGTGCTTCCCAGAGCACGAGCGTCGTGGGAGCAGCGACGCTGAAGCCGTACTCGAACGCCAGCACCGCCATCTCGGAAAGCGGCGAGTTGTACACCTCGAAGCGGCCCTTGGCATTGGGAATGTGTTGCAGCGGCGCGTACGACGTGCCGTGTTCGAAGTCGTGCAACACTGCCTGACGATGTGAGAAGGTGCCGCGCTCGCTGTCCTGTCCGGTGAGGCGAACCGAGACGCCCTGCACGAGCAGGGAGCCCAGGGCCAGCGCTTCGGCGTGCCCCCAGTCGATGCCGCCGGCTTCGCCTAACGCCGCACGGCGGCGCTCGAGCAGTTTGGCCAGCTTGGGCATCGGCTTGAACTCCGACGGCCAGGTCAACAACCGCTCGTTGACGGACCGAAGGACGTCCGGCGGCACGCTCGTCGTGACCGACGCGAGGTCCGGCGCGGCGGCGTGGTGGCCGTTGCCCTGCTCCGCCGGAGGCGGCGCCGCCTTCACTTGCGTTAGGACGCGATCGAAGGCGGCCTGCACGTCCGCATCGAGTCGCTTGGCATCGTCGTCGGCAAGCAGACCCTCGCGCACGAGGCGCGCGGCCCACACTTCACGCGGCGAGGGATGCGAGCGGATGGCTGCGTACAGCAACGGCTGCGTGAACGCCGGCTCGTCGGTCTCGTTGTGCCCGTGGCGGCGATAGCCCACCAGGTCGATGAGAAAGTCCTTCCCGAACCGGGCGCGATAGGCAAGGCCGAGCCACACGGCGACCACGCAGGCCTCTGCATCGTCGCCGTTCACGTGCACGATCGGCACCTCGAAGCCTTTGGCGAGGTCGCTCGCGTAATACGTCGAGCGGCCGTCGCGCGGGTCGGTCGTGAACCCGACCTGGTTGTTCGAGATGATGTGCAGCGTCCCGCCGGTCCGGTATCCGCGCAGATGCGACAGGTTGAACGTTTCGGCGACGACGCCTTCGCCCGGGAACGCCGCGTCGCCGTGGACCAGCACCGGCAGCACGCGCGCTTCCTCGCGCGACTCATCGGGGTCGGTGCTCGCCGAGCCGGATTGCTGGAGCGCCCGGGCCACGCCTTCGACGACCGGGTTGACCATCTCCAGGTGACTCGGGTTAGGCAGCAGCACCACCTGCACTGCCTCACCGGTGGACAGCTTGCGCACCGTGCGGGCGCCCAGATGGTACTTCACGTCACCGCTATCGTTAGGCGCAGACGCGTGGGCGTGCTTGCCCTCGAAATCCTCGAAGATGGCGGAGACCGGCTTGTCCAGTACGTGCGTGAGCACGTTGATGCGTCCGCGGTGCGCCATCCCGATCACGACCTGGCGAGCGCCGGCGCGCGCTGCACCGTCGATGGCCGCATCGAGCATCGGCACCAGGGCGTCCGTGCCTTCGATTGAAAAGCGCTTGTAGCCCTGGTAGGCGAAGCCCAAAAACCGCTCGAGGCCATCCACTTCTGTGAGCCGGCGCAGAACGACCCGTTTTTCATCCGGCGTGAGCTCGCGGCGCATCTCCCCGCCCTCGATCGCACGACGGAACCAATCGCGCTCGGCTTCCTCTTCGATGTGTTCGAATTCGAATCCAATGCTCGACGAATAGATCTGCCGCAGACGCGTCACGGCGGCAGCAGCCGTCGCGTCATCGGGAAAGCCGAGCGCCGCGCCGGGGATCTTCTCCAGATCCGCATTCGAGATGCCGTGAAATTCCGGCTTGAGCTCGGCGGCGCTGAGCGGCGGACTGCCAAGCGGGTCCAGCTGAACGTCGAGATGTCCGTACTGTCTGATCGCCTGAACGAGCCCGGCGGCGCCGGCCACCTTTCGAAGGTAAGCCGGATCGGTTGCGTCACCGCCTGCGGCAGACTCGGCGCCGGCGAGACGCTGTGCCATCGAAAAAAACTGCCGCCACGACGAATCAACGGATGCGGGATCGCGCAGGAACGACTCGTATAAGCCGGCGATGTAGCCGTCGTTGAAGGCGCTTGTGATGGGGAGAGAACTCATGGAGCCGAAAAATGTGCGAGGGTGCTCACCTGGGGTAGGTGGGCACCCTCTTTTCAACGTTAACCGTCCCTAGGTGAGCCTCAGCGCGCTCACCCATGCCCCGTTTCGTCGGCACCGAGGCTTGGTACCAGCGTCAGCGGTACCAGTTTTGGCACCACCGAAGAAACGTGAATCGGCCGGGGTTCTGGGCGACCGAGAAAACGTCAGCTACGTCTTGGGCGCCCGCCTCTGCTTCAACCAGTCGTACACCTTGACCCCACCGCTGGACGCTGCCACGAGGAGACCGATGTACAACCCGAAGCCAAGCATGAACGGAAGGAAGCGAACTGGCCCCTGGTGGTGGCGAACGACGTACATCGGGATGGCGACGTAGATCAGGCCAAAGAGCAGCACCCCGAGCGCCAGCTTGCTGAAGAACCACAGCAGCAGGACGGCAAAGCGGGTGACCTGTCCTAGGAAGGTGGCGAGACGTTCAACCCCGGCGTCGAGCGTGTGCATACGTCGAAGACGGTCGGCTCATCGTGGCGGTCACCTTCCTCAAGATCGCGTGCGACGATTTGCTCCTGTCTGCCCTGGATTGATGCGTTAGCCCACTTGCGAACATTCACCGACAAACATTGCATTCAAGGCGAGAGTTAGGCGACCTGACGTTGGGTCGCCATGCGTATTGAGTCTCTTACCGACGTGGGGATCGTATGGGGCGCTCGGAACGAATTGCACTCATCCAGCAAATTGAGCAGGAACGTAAGAGCAAAGTAGTCGCCTATATCACAGGAGATCGAGGCCAGGCAGGAGCGCAAATCGGCGACGACGCGTTGCGACCACTCTACGACCATCTCCGTGAGATCGGCCACATCGAAAAACTTGACCTCTTCATCTACAGCCGTGGCGGTGCAACCGATGTGCCCTGGCGGATCGTGTCAGCTCTACGCGCCGCGAGCGATGAATGGAGCGTCTTGATTCCGTTCCGTGCGAACAGCGCGGCAACGATGATCGCGCTCGGAGCTGATCACATCGTCCTAGGTTTACATGGTGAGCTCGGACCGATTGATCCCAGTCTTACGACCCAGCGCATTATCCCTCAGCCGGGCGGCGGACAAGGGATGGTGATTCAAGACACCGTGAGCGTCGAGGACGTGATGGCGTACGTGCGCTTCGTCCAACAGCGGGTCGGCCTCTCAGATCAAGGCCCGCTCGCGGAGAGTCTGGGGAAGCTTACTGAGCGCCTCGATGCCGTAATGCTTGGCAACATCTACCGAACGCACTCACACATTCGCGACGTGGCGCGACGCATCATCGCATCAAGAAGGGAGCCGCCCGACGCAGCGTCAGTAGACGGTATCGTTAGCACGCTAGCAGAGAAGGTCTACGCACACGGTCATGCGATCGGGCTCAAAGATGCTGAGCAACTGCGGCTGCCGGTGAAACAGGCACCGACGTCGTTAGACACGTTGATGTGGGATTTGCTCGGCCAATATGAACAGGACATGAAGTTGCTTGAGCCGGTCGATCCGGCGGCGGCCGTCGCTATCTCGGACCCATATCTTGAGCCGTGCGTGATCTCAATCATGGAGAGCGCACGCACCGTTCACGAGTTCACGGGCACGCTCGAAGTTCGCGGAAAGCGACAGATGCCACCAAACCTGACCGTCGCCTTGAACATCGCTCTACAGGTACCCCCTGGCGTGAACTTCGCGCAGTTGCCGCCACAGGCGCAGCAACTGCTCCAGTTACTACAGCAGATGATCGGGCAGGCGCAGCAAGCAGCCACGCAACATGCGGCACAAGCAGTAGCGGATGCGCTGAAGACCCAGGCGCCACTTCTGGGTACTGAGGTGGCGTTTAGAAACGGCGTGTGGAAGCGGAGCAGCTAGATCGCGACGGCGACGCTCAGGCCGGGGGCGATCGTGCTGGTGCTCGGCGATAGGATGCGATCGACCCCGCGCGCGAGCGGTTCCTCCGGCGTCGACGGCTGTTCAGTGACAAGCTGCGCTGGCGACTGATACAGGACCAGCGGCTCACCACAGTCGCTGACGATGCTCAGCCTAACCGCGATCTGCACTGACATGTCGAATTTCCTCCCCTGAGTGCGGGCAGTCTCTGCGCAACAAACTGGCAACTGCGATGCCGCCGCACAAGGCACCCGTCGAAATATTACGTCATACTGACGATCATGCTGCCCCCGGCGTGAACCGGCCTCGGCAAACAAAGGCCGAATGCCACGCGTCGGCTGTGTCTAACACTACTAGCGCCTTGCAGTTCCGGGCGCCCTCACGACGTGCAAGGGAACAAGTGACTTTCGTCCGCCGGACAAGTGTCCATTGCCTAACTCGGCGCATGCGATCAGAACGCCTTCCATAGCTCCGGCGTGACGCCCGTGAAGCGGGCATGGTCGGCGGTCTTGAACAGCTCCGGCAAGCGCTGCGCGCGGTCCATGAGGAAGTCGACGCAGAACGCACCCTCGATGTCTGTGATGCCGGTGCCGACGGCCGCCGCGACGGCGTCCTCGACGACGAACCGGGGTAGCGCCTGCACGCGCTCAATGCCTCGCTTCAGCCCATCGAGGTGCGTCAGGTACGGCGGGACGACGTGCTTACTGAGGTCCAAGGACGTGCGTTGTTCCTCCAGTGCAGGCTCGACGTACGGCCCGGGTCCGAACAGGGCGTGGCCGTGGTCGAAGACCTGTATCAGTCCGGTGGTGAGGTCGAAGAAGACATTCCGCTCGTGTCGGTCCGCGTTGAGGACCCACGCGTCGAAGACGACTAACCGACTCGCCAAGCTCGGGTCGTGCGCCACGAACGCGCGGGCGTTCACGGGTGCCAGCTCTTGGCCGCTCACGTTGAAGTCGAGCGAGACGTAGTGCAGCGTTCCTGCGTCGGTGACCACGCAGCCGGGCGGCGAGCCTGGTATCACTCCTTCGACAGTGACGACGCAGCCCGGTGGCACCGGCAAGCCGAGCACGCGACCGAGCCGCCCGCAGATGATCTCGTTCGGCACGACCCAGTTCGAGAGGATGCCGGCCGTCTTCGCGACCCCGGTGACGTGCACGTGCCGAATGCCCGTGATCGTGTTCGACCCCAGCATGGCCGTGTTCCCCGCCACCGGTGGCCCGGCCGCGATCAGCTTGTACCGGGTCACTGGCATCGGCCTAACGCCCGCTCAGCAGCACGCACCAGGTGATCTGGCCGGCCGCCGTCGCCGCTTGCAGCGCTCGCGCCAGCTTCGGCCCGCTCGCCCACGTGATCGCCCGCCCGGTGCTGTCGCTCTGCAACGTCGCGCCGCTGGAGAACGCCCCGCCACTCTCGACCTGCACCGGCAAGCCGGGGACGGCGAGGTAGCCCATGCTTTGGTTCGCGCCGCCACTCCCGGCGGCCGGCGTCACCGCGTCGGCGTCCTGCCCACTGGTGCAGAGCCCCGCGCCGGGTGGCACACCCGCGAACGCGACGAAGCGGTTCGGCGTGGGTGTCGCCCCGAGGTCGATCATCGCGGGCGCGCCGCCCGCATCTTCGGCCCAACTCATGGTGTGCTCTCCTCTCCGTCGTAGGGGTGTTCGTGCTCACCTGGCTCATCGTCCTCACTGTCCTCGGTGTCATCACCGGCGTTAGGCAGCGGACGCTGCTCGGTCCACAGCTCGTCGAAGAGCTGCTTCGCCTGCTTGTGCGCCTCGCGGGCGTCGGCGCCTTTCGCGACCGGTAGCTCCGAGACCTTCCACGGCGCTTCGACGCACGCCCTGGCCTCAGCGAAGAACGCCTTGAGCCGGTCCTTCGGGACGTGCCGCGACACCAGGTAGATGAAGAGGTGCGTCAGGACCACGGCTTGCTCACGCGTCACGTACTCCTTGACCAGCTGCGTGCGCTGCGTCTGTGCTTTCACCAGTCGAGTCTTGACGGCGAACAGGTTGGTTAGCTCGGCGCGGATGGCGCTGGGGTTCCGTCCCGGCCGGCCGGCTTTGACGTCCCGCAGTGCCTTGTCGTATTCACCGCGCAGCGCGTTGATGTGCCGGTTCGTCAGCTCGATCTCGAACTGCATGTCACCAGCGGCGGGGTCGAAGCCGAGGCGCAGCGTGTCGACGTAGCTGGCATCGACTCCGGTGCGGTCGTCGAGCCACGTCTTGCCGCGCTTGGGTGCCTT
>DASUHB010000055.1 GCA_036273715.1 Gemmatimonadaceae bacterium | reverse complement strand
CCACGACAAAGGGTTCAAAGGAAAACGAAAAGGATGTAAGGGATGGGGAAGATCGCAGCCATGGACGTCCAAACATCATCGTTCACGTATCTGGGGTAGGTCACGCGCGCGAACAACGCACCCTCCCTCGCGTGGCAGCGATCTTCTCCATCACCTGCATCATTTTTGCTTTCCTTTTGAGCGTTTGTCGTAGATCTCTCCCTGTGGCTTTTCGGTTGGAGACTCGCCACGCGGTCACGGCCCCCGCGCCTCGGAGCTCTCACAGCAGGCCCTAGCAGAACGCCTCGGCACCACGCAGCCAGAGGTTTCTCGCATCGCGAGTCGCACTGATATGTACTTGAGCACCTTGCGTCGCTTCGTCGTAGCGATGGGTGGCCAGCTGGTGATCGTCGCCGAGTTCCCAGATGGCTCTGTGCGGATCAGCCAGTTTGCGGAGCTCGATGGCGCGCTGTGAGCGACAACGCACGCACTACAGATCGCGCTTGCGAAAGATCAAATAGGAAAGACTAACGATTGCCACGATGTACAGCGCTGCCAGCGCGACCACCTCCGTGGTGCTGCTCATGGTCACGTGAGCAGGTCTGGCTGACTCCGCGTGCCCTACCGCCTGAGCAAGCGCGCCGGGATCGTACTGGGCGCGCTTGCCTAACCGCGTGAACGTCCCCCACGGCAGCGATGCGCCCACCGTACGTGCTGCGCCGCCAGCGCCTTGGAGTACGGCTTCCAAGAGCTGGTCGACGACGACGTACAAAAAGAATACCCCGGTGGCCGGCCCCGGACTCTGAATGACCATCCCACAGAAGAACCCGATCGTCGCCATGCCCAGGCACTCGAGCGCCGCGCCACCCATGTGCACCGCATCTATCGGCCGGACGAGTGCGTTCACGTGGTGGCCGCCCATCCCGGGCAGAGCGAACATCACACCAATGGCGACCAGCGCGAGATAGAGCCCGATCCCGACGGCGGGCACGAGGCACAGCTTGGCGGCAAAGAACTCGCCCTTCGTGAGGCCGTCGATCACATTCTGCCGCGCGGTGCGCCACGAGAATTCGCTGGCCACGAGCAGGATGATGAGGATCGCCGCGAAGACGCCCGGCAGGTCGGCGAGGTCCAGAATGTTCGCCCAGGCGTTAGGCAGGCCGGGGGATCCACCGCCGCTGCCGATGACAGAGCGAACATGCATGGCACCGAAGACCAGCAGCAGCAATGCCGCCAGCGCGGCGACCGTCACGGCGAACGCGGGGCGCCGAAACGTCTTGATGCTCTCGGATCGGACCAGGACGGCAAGTCTCATCACACCCTCGATGCGTTAGGCGACGCGTTCACGGCTGCTGCTGCACTGGATCTCCCGACTCGGCTCCAGTCAAATCCATGAACGCGTCCTCGAGCGTCGTCTCGACCGGCACGAGCTTCGACACGTAGCACCCCCGTTCGGCGAGAAAGCGGTTGAGCGATCCAGCGTCGCCGTCGGCGAGGCGCACCACCACGTCGTTCCCGTCGCGCTCCGCGCTGTGCGCGCCGGGATACTGGAGCGCCAAGCGCAGCAGTTGCTCGACATCTCCGTCAGTGCCGATGCAGAGAGCACTGCCGCCCGCGATGAGCTCGCTCACACTCGCCTGCCGGATGATCCGGCCGCGTTTGAGGATGGCGACGTGTGTGCAGCTCCGTTCCACCTCGTTGAGCAGATGGCTCGACAGAAAGATCGTCTTCCCCTCGGACGCGAGCTGCGCGATGAGGTCGCGAATCTCGCGCATGCCTTCGGGATCGAGCCCGTTCATCGGCTCGTCGAGGATGATGAGCTCGGGGTCGCCTAACAGAGTGGCCGCGATCGCCAGCCGCTGCTTCATCCCGAGGGAATACCCGCGAAAGCGATCCGCGCGGCGATCGAAGAGCCCAACGTGATGGAGCGCCGCTTCGATCCGGGCATGACTTGCACCCTTGATGTTCGCCACCAGCCGCAGGTTGTCCCAGCCGCTCAGATACGGATAGAAGTTCGCTGTCTCGAGGGTCGCCCCGATGTTGAGACGCGCGCGCCGCAACCCGCGCGCATCCTGCTCGCCGAGCAGTCGAAACGCGCCGCTGGTCGGCGTGATGATACCGAGGAGCATGCCGATGGTGGTGGTCTTCCCGCTGCCGTTAGGCCCGAGAAACCCGAACACCTGGCCGGAGTCGACCGAGAAGCTCAGGTCGTCCACAGCCAGCGTGGCACCGAAGCGCTTCGTCAGCTGTTGGGTCTCGATGACGCGCATTTAGTGCGTGCGGGGAGGCGAATGGGACTTTCCCTTCTGGACGAGCCTGCCGACTCTGCGCACTACGTTACGGCAGGTCGTCAGGTTCCGTCAGCCCCCTGCTTGCGTGAAGGTCCAGCTGGACCCTCGTCGGCTTGCTCCGTCACCGGTGAGGCGCGACGATCACGGAGCTCGCCGACGAAGTGCCGGCCTGCGCGTTGCCAGGCGTCGTGGGGTCGGCAAGCGATCACGCACCGTCGACCCGTTTCGTGGCCAGCGAGGTCGGCGCGTTGGGGTTTGCGCCCTTGTCGATCCCCACGCCTAACCGTTCGACCAGCTCGCCGCCAAGCCAGCTCGTAACCAGTCCCAGGGCCCCGCCGATGATCACCAGGACGAACGCGGCGACCGTTGGCGAGGCCGGATCGCCGCGACGAAGAAACCAGCTGATGGCGAACAGTACGACGACGACCACGTTGCCCAGGCCGTGCCACATTCCCACGCGGCGCGCACGCGTGCCGGGTGTCACCGACAGCCAATCCGCCAACCCAAACACGGCGGCCAGCAACCCGCCGATCACGCCGGCGCCAATCATCCAGAAGCTCGCGATCGGCAGCGACGGCGCGCCCCAGATGAAGTGGATGATGTCGAAGATGAGCGCGGTCACGAAGAGTCCGAGCGGAAACACGATGAGCATCGGATGGATGTAGTGCCCAACGAGCTTTGGCATTGGTCCCTCCCTGTGAGCGCCGGCGGATGCCTAACAATGGCCCCTCCCCGGCGCGTCCCGCCGGGCGGCGACCCCGGCGGTCCAGTGCATAAGACGCGCCGCCGGCCCGTTTCTCCGCCTGGCCACGGCAGCCCGGCACGCCGCTCGCTGTATGGCTGCCCATCCGCCATCGGACGATGACGACTCCGCTCTGCCACGTCTTGGGCGACGCACGATATGCCTGGAACGGTCCGTCGTTGCTGATCACGACGGCTCGCGGCGAATGCTCTGAACAGGACTTCCTCACTGGTTTCTATTTTCACGAAGCGCGTCATCTGTCGGTGATGCGCCTCGAGGTGAACGGCGCCGCGCCGTGGCTCTGCGCCGATGCTGTCGGGTCGCAACACGAGCTCGATTTCGTGTACGTGTATCCGGAGCTCACGCACTTTGGCGGCGGCGGCACCGATGTCTCCGATGACACGACGTCGCGGGATTCGCACGGCGTGATCCAGCGCGGCATCGACGTTCGCGTGCGCGAGCGCGTGCGGTTCGATGGGCTCGACATCGCGCTCACCCTCGCGAATCGGACGGCGCTGGCGGCCGATCTCGAGATCGCGTGGACGTTCGCTGCCGATTTCGCCGACCTGCAGGAAGCGCTCTCCGGCTCACGCCACCAGGAGGCGCCGGTCGAACGAGAACCGCTCGAGCACGGCGTTCGCCTGCGATACGGCCATCCGCAATTGCCGCTGGCAACGAGGGTCGTCGCGACGGGCGGCCTAACGTGGACCGCATCGCGCGATCGCCTCGTCACGCATGTGCGCTTGGAGCCGCGCACGGCAGTCGAGACGGGACTCGAAATAACGGCGCTCGATGAGACTTCGCCCAACGATGACCAACGCGATGCGCGCCGTACGCGCAGACTCCAGGCGTGGCGCTCCTCGCTCGCGACCATCGAGATACCGTCCAACGGAGTGCTCGAGCGCATCATCCAAAACGCCGTTTCCGATGTGACGTCACTCGCCGTGCTCGAGGGCGCCGAGGATGAGTGGTTGATGCCGCAAGCCGGCTTGCCGTTCTACCCGGCGCTCTTTGGCCGCGATGCGTTAACGGCGGGATGGCAGACCGCCATGCTCGACGCCGGCGCCATGACCGAATCCGCGCTGGCGAAACTCGGCCGTCGCCAGTCCAGTCGCGTCGATGACTGGACCGATGCCCAACCGGGCCGCATCCCGTTCCAGATGCGACGCGGTCCGCTCGCCCGCCTCAACCTGAATCCGTTCGGCGAATACTACGCGGACTTCGCCAGCCCGTTCATGTACATCATCGCGCTCGGCCACGCGTTCGCGTGGTCGGGGAACAGGGCAGTGGTCGCGCGGCACTGGGATACCGCGCGCCGCATTCTCGATTGGGCTCGCGACTACGGCGACATGGACGGCGACGGCTATCTCGAGTATCACACTCGGTCGACCGTCGGCACCAAGAATCAGGGATGGAAGGACAGCGGCAATGCCATCGTATACGAAGACGGCAGGGCGGTGCCGTCGCCGCTCGGCACGTGTGAATTGCAGGGCTACTGGTTCGCGGCGCAGCAATTCATGGCGGTGCTCAGTTGGGTTCAGGGCCAACACGATGACGCGCGCGCGTTGTGGGATTCGTCGCTTGCCCTGAAAGAACGATTCAACCGCGGTTGGTGGATGGAAGACGAGAGCTTCTTCGCGCTCGCGTTCGACGCCAAGAAGCGATTGGCGCGCAGTATCACCTCCAACGTTGGGCATTGCCTCGCGTGCGGCATCATCGATGATGCGTACGTGCCGCGCGTCGTCGAGCGCCTGTTTGCGCCGGACATGTTCAGCGGCTGGGGGATTCGCACGCTCTCGGCGGAGCATCCTTCGTACAGCCCGCTCGCCTACCACCTGGGCAGCGTGTGGCCCGTCGAGAACGCGACGATCGCGTTCGGACTCAGGCGCTACGGCTTCGATGAGCGCGCGGTCTCGTTAGCCGGCGGCCTCTTCGATCTGGGCCAGCTCTACGATTACGGTCGCATCCCGGAGTGCGTGGGCGGCTATGCGCGCACCGAATTCCCGCAGCCTGGGGCCTACCCGCGCGCAAACCCCCTGCAGCTATGGAATCAGACGGCGTATGTGCTGCTCATCCATGTTCTGTTAGGCTTGCAGCCGCTGTCGCCATTGCGAACGCTCGTCGTGGATCCGGTACTTCCATCGTGGCTGCCTGAAATCGTGGTTCGCAATATTCGCGTGGCAGACGCGACGGCGACGATTCGCTTCACTCGCGGCGACGCGGGCCGGGCGCGATCGGAGATCGTCGAGCTCGATGGGACGCTGCGCCTCTTGCATCAACCGCCGATTCAATCGTTGCGTACGACGGCATTCGATCGGCTGGCCGCGATCTTTCGAAGCGTTCTGCATCACTAATTGCGCACCGGACGTTCGAGTTGGCGCACGAACCCGGTGGTATGCGGCCTTTGCGGACGGTATTTTCGGTGGACCGATATGACCTCCGATTCCCGTCCCGCCATCGCCGCGCGAGTTCTCGCTGCCGCGGTTGTTCTCGATCTCGCGCTCCACGTGATGACGGCGCTCATCACGCCCTACGGTTTCCAGCGCGACGAGTTCCTCTACTTCGCGATGGGCGCGCATCTCCATCTCTGGTCGATGGACTTCCCGCCGGCGATGGCAATCCTGTCCCAACTCATGCGCGCGACGACGGGACTGGGGCTGGTGCCGGTGCGCATCCTGCCTGGCCTTGCGTCCGCCGGCCTGGTGGTCTTCGCGGCGTACTTTGCATGCGAGTTTGGCGGGCGCGCGTACGCGCAGGCGCTGGCCGCGCTCACGATCGTGGCGAGTCCGGCGCTGCTGAGAAGCGGGACGCTCTTCCAACCGGTGGTGTTCGACCAACTCGCGTGGGCACTGGTGTTGTTCGCGCTCCTGCGCCTTGCGAGAACGGGTGACGGCCGGTGGTGGCTCGCGTTAGGCGCGGCGGCAGGTCTCGGGCTGCTCGTCAAGTTCAGCATCGCGATCATCGGCGCCGGGGTGCTGGTCGCGGTCCTCGCCTTGCCGGAGCGGCGCTGGCTGGCCACACCGTGGCCGTATGCCGCGGCGGTGCTGGCGTTTGCCCTGGGAAGTCCGAGCATCGCCGGCCAGATGCACACGGGCTGGACGGCGGTGCTCTACGAGCGCGAGCTCTCGGCGCAACAACTCGTGCACGTCACGGTTGCGGGCTTTTTCGTGAGCCAGGTCCAGATGCTCGGCCTGGGGGCGGCGCTCGCGCTGGCGGGCCTGTGGGCATACTGGCGCGAGCCGCAGGTGCGCGTGGTCGCCGTGTCGTGCCTGGTTGCGTTAGGCATCATTCTCTGGTTCCACGGCAAGTCGTACTACCTGCTGCCGGTGTATCCGGCGCTGGTCGGCGGCGGCGCGGCGTGGCTCGAGCGCTACACCGCCACGGGGGCGCGCAGCGGACTCGGAACGACGGCGCGCGCGACCGCGCTCGCCATCGTCGCCGCATACGGGGCACTGGCGCTTCCGTTCGGACTGCCCGTGCTCGCGCCGGAAACGATGGTGCGCTACGCCGAGCACGGGCCAACCGGGGGCGTGACGACGAACACCGATCGCGTCCTGCGCTTGCCGCAGGACTACGCCGACATGCTCCATTGGCGCCGGCGCGTGGCCGCCGTCGCGCACGTGTACGACTCGCTGCCCCCGGCCGAGCGCGCGAACGCGGTCATCGGCGCCACCAACTACGGCGAGGCAGGGGCGATCGACTACTACGGCCCATCGTTAGGCCTGCCTAACGCTCTTTGTGGGTGCGGCACGTATTGGTTCTTCGGGCCCGGCACCAAACCGGGCACGGTCCTCGTCACCATCGGCGTCGCGGAGGCGGCATTGCGCGGGTTCTACGGCGACGTGACCCCGGCCGGCCGCCTGGTCGACACCCTCGCCGTGCCGGAAGAGCAGGACGTCCCGTTGTTCGTGTCCACCGAGCCCAAGACCACGCTGCAAGCGTTGTGGCCCAGACTCGACCCGCGATGCGATTCATGCAGGCGGTAGCTGCGCCGCCACGAAATCCCGGCTTCGCCTTACGGCGCCACGCCGTATGCCGCTGCCGCAATCTCGCCTAACGCTTGCCCCACGCCGCGCGTGATCGCGTCGGGATCCGTCCCCGCCGCAACATTGTTGGCGTAGATGGCGAACGCCAGGTGACGCCCGTCCGCTGTCGTCATGTATCCCGCCAATCCCTTCCCGTCCACCATCATCATGTCGTTGAGCAGATCGTCCCGTTCGTACGTCCCGGTCTTGGCATGCACGTGCCCCGCCGCCGGCGAATTCACTTGAATGTTCCACAACGTGCCGTCGCGGCCCAGCACCGGCAGCGCCGCGTAGTACACGGGGAAATCCTTCCGTGCCGACATGTATGCCAGGAAGTGCACCATGAAGTCGGGCGTGAAGTGAGCCGAGCCCCCGGCGCCGTCGCTCTGCGACGCGCCGGTGAGGTCCAACCCGGCCTGCGTCAGAAACCGGCGCTCCTGGGCGAACCCGGCTTTCGCAGTTCCTTCGTGCGCCACGAGCGCGCCTAACAGAAAAGGTCCCATGCTCGCGTGCAGGTTCTGGCTCACCTTCAGCGTCACCTTCACCTCCTGCGCGAGGGGCGGGGACACGTGCTCGGCGACCACCATCGAATCGGCGTATCCCCGCGCCAGGCTCGCGAGGTCGAGACGGCGACCGGGCGCGATCGCGTTCGCCCGCACCCCCTCCGCGCCTAACGCTTGAGCGAACGACACCTCGGCGAACCGCGTCGGCTCGTCCACGGGCCAACTGAACAGGACGCCCGGTTTGCCGGCCGGTACGGTGCCGGTGACGACCACGATGTGCGAACCGTCGGGGGCGGTGCTGTCCGATGCCCAGTTGATGCTGGGAGCCGAATCCGGGACGCTCGTCGTCGCGCGGTTCACGAACCGCACGTACGGCGTTGCCGGCGAGACGTGCAGCGCGACCGAGTCACCCGGCGTCGTCCCCGGCGCCACGGTGAGGTCCACCACGTTGTCGTTGACGACGATGGGCGATATCACGACGCCCGTGCCGAGCTCGCGATCGCCCTCGGGAAAGAGCGACGCGTCGACGATCACGCTGCCGCGCACGGCGCTGATCCCCTGCTGCCTAACTTGATGCGCGAGCTCGCGCAACACCTGCAGGGGATCGCCGGGTACGGCCCGCGTATCGGGGCTGCCGCCATAGGAGTGATCTTCGTTCTCAAACGCGAGACTGCCATCGGGCTGCACGCGATTCGAGAGATCGGGGTCGCCGCCGGCGACGAGCACGAGATTCCCGTCGAGCGTCCCGTCCCGTTGGACAGGCCCGGTGCGATAGACGCGGGTGTGGAAGCGGTGGTCGGCGCCGAGCAGCTCGAGAACGGTGCCTTCCGTTAGGAGCTTGGTGGTCGAGCCCGGGACGAAGAATTTCTCGGCGTTCAGTTGGTAGATCGGTTGGTGCGTATCGAGCGACATGATCTCGATGCCGAAGAATGCGTGTCGGTATTCAGGGCGGTCGACGATGGAGTCGATTCGCGAAGCGAGCGCATTTTGCGGCGCGAGCGGCGCGGCGGACGTTTGAGCGTGGGCCCGGCTTGGTGCGAGAGCCCCAGTGATGGCGAGGCCGACGCCGCACACGAGGAGCGACGCGAGCTCGTTGCGGGCGGTGCGGAGCGGGTTAGTCATGGAGTGAGCGCCGGTGTGACTGCCCGGGCGTGCACTCGCGGTCGACTTCGGGGAGCTGAGTGACGCCGGGCAGTTTTGTATACTAAGAGGCGCGCCAGTATATGCTATTCACCGCCGGCGGGCAAGCCACACACGTGACGCGGGCGCGCTGGGTCCCGGTACGCCCGGTCATCCTCCGGTGATGCCCGTCGGCGCTGCGACCGCCTAACGCGACCGCCGATTCCGCTCACCTGACACCGGCAGGCGCCTTGACGTCGCTATAGTCATAGCGAGCGCTGCTGTGGTTCTTTTGCCCGGCGCCGAGGTCCATGACACTGTTCGCCTTGAGCACCAGGCCGCGACTCTTCGAGATCCACATGTCGGTGTCGACCGCCGACATCTCCGTCACGACGTGCGTCCGCCAGACCGATGCGGCCTCCCCGTTCACGCTTTCGTCGCGCAGGTGCGTGCACGTGTCCTTCGTCCAATCGTGTTTATCGCGTTCCGCCTTCATCTCGGCCAAACTCACCGGACTCCTGACCCACTTTCCATGGCTGAGGAAGTACATCGTTCCTCCAACGGAGATCGACTCGCCAGTCTTCGGTTTGCCGCCGTTTTCGGCCTCCACGGCGTTTGCGCTGTCGACGAAGTACAGGTGGTAGGGCGTGGCATCCATCTTGAGCGATGCCGCACGCACGGCCGCACAATTGGACGCTTGAGCGCGGATCTGGGGTGACGCGAGCAGCACGGCGCCAGCGAGGAGGAGACAGCGTTGCGTGACTCGAGATGTGCGGTTCATGACGGCGGGCTCCAGCGAGAAGTGAGTCGGCCCGGGCGAGAGGGCCCGGGGTGTCCGCACTCGATTCTGGCCGGCAGCCGTTGCCTCGCCGTTATCCTGCCGTTAGCCATGCCGCGCGAAGGTGATCGAGCGGATGTCTCCGAGTTGGCTAGTCGGGGATTCGGTTGAATTCAATGCCGCGTACGCGGTTCGCACTCGAGATCATGCTGGACGCTGCCGGAGACGAACGTGATCGAAATGGGCAGCGCCGCGACGCGGTACTCGAGCGGGGTTTCGGCTTCGAGCGGGAACGACTGCCCGGCGTACTCGAAGACGAGCCCGGTCTCCTGTGCCGCGATCCCGAACACCTCGCCCGTGGCCAGGCGGCGACCGTCGCGTGGACTTGCCATGACCTGCCCGGTCGCGCAGGTACGGCTACAGGTGCACAGGACGTACTCATGGGCCGGACCAGTCGACGTGTTCGCGAGAGCCTGTTCTCGGATGGACGTACATGTGGCGTACGAGGCGGCGTGAGGCACGATCGATCCACAGCGTTTCCGTCGCGAACGGCTCGACGAACTGGACAATCCACGGCCCCGTCGAATTGTTGCCTAACGCAGGCACGCGAACGGTATCCATCTCCAGATGGCCGCCATCCCAGAACGGCAGTACGACCGTATAACCCGCTCTGAGGGGCAAGGCGCACACCACGGTGTTGTCCATGGTCGAGCTGTAGGCGAAGCCTGGGATTTTGACGTCGATCGGTGTGTCGGCGGCGCCGAAGCTCGACACATGTCCGGTGACCCGCGCGGTGTCGAACGCCACGTCCCACGATTGCCGTCCGTGGGCGTGTTCCCACATCGGGACCAGTGTGCGCACGTTGAACAAAACCGAGTCGACAGCCGTGTCACCACCACTCACCGATGTCATCACCTGCACGGCGAGCCCGTGCGAGCGATCGACCACGTGGCGTGCGACGGTCCAGCTGGTGGTGTCGCGCGTACGCCGCCCATCCGGGACGAGCCTGAAGTGCGTACCAGCTTCCTCGAGGCGACGGACTGCCAGCACCGGCGGACGGGCCGCCTGCGAAGCTTGCGCCGCAATCGCAGGAGCGACGCCTAACCATACTCCCGCCAGGCACGCGACCCGGCAGAACGCAAACAGCCTCGTCAATAGGAGGAAACAGTGGAGACGACGTGTATACTGCACTACGTCCGACCCGCTGCCGGCGCGATCCAATACGCTATGGGAGGAGACATGCAACCTCGCAAAAGGAAGGTCCCGACGAAGCGATCACGCAGCATCGCCAACCGACGCCAGGATCCGCGGTTCGCGCGACTGTGCGACGCGCTTGCCGCGGATGCGCGGTATCGGCAATCAGTGGCCGAGTTCGTGGCGAATGCCGCGTCAGGGTCACCGCGCAAATTCGGGTCGAACGGGTTGCGTGCTAACGGAAAGATCTTCGCAATGTCGGCGCAGGACACACTGGTCGTCAAGTTGCCGAAGCCGCGGGTGGATGAACTCGTGCAGGCCGGACACGGGAAGCGGTTCGACCCCGGTCACGGACGGATCATGAAGGAATGGTTTGTCGTGACGGGCTCGAAGCTGTCGTGGGCCGAGCTGGCGCGTGAAGCACACGATTTCGTGGCGGCAGCAGCTGGCAAGCATGGCGGTTCCTGAATGGACCGGCCGGACGGGCAGAGTGCTGGTGCGCGCACTCACGGGCCGCTCATGCTGCCGTGCGCTGCGCGGAACAGTTCCATGTACTTTGTTCGCTGATCCGGCCGCAACACGGCGATGATTTCCCGCTGCGCGGAGTCGATCGTCGCACGAACACTTGGCGCGAGCGCGCGCCATGCGGAATCGATCACGCGTTGACGCCGCGTGAGAATCTCCGTGATCGAGTCCCGCTGCGGCGCGTCGAGATGGAGATCGCTGCTCAAGCGCTCGACGAACACGTGCGGCTCCATCGGATTGTCCGCGCGAGACGGGCGACCACCGTGGGGGCGGCCGATGGCGTATCCTGCCACGAGGCCCGCCGCGAAAAAGGTGACGAGCAGCAGCCATCCCCGTACGGATGTCGAGATCATCGTTCCTCCGCAGCGCGAGAAGAAGGCGCCCATTCCAATTCGGCGAGCGGGGGTGGTACGGGCGCGCGCGACAATGCTTCGCCGAGCGCTCCGTTAGGCGCGAGCACGAGGCCGAGTTGGGCGGGTGCGTCGGCGCGCCGCGGGCGCCCGGCCAACAGCAGCGCGGCGATGACGACGGCGGCAGCGGCGGCGTACGCAGTCAGCATCCACCCGCGCGGCCGGCTTCCCACCCACGCCGCACCAGACCGCCGCCGCCTAACGGCGCGCATCACGCGCGCCGAAAGCGAGCGCCAGTATTCGGCGTCGTCCCGAATCGACGAGGTATCGAACACGTTGGGCATGATGGCCTCCCTCAGGATGAGCAGCATTCGGTCGATTCGTCTGTGGGCTCGTCGCCGGTCCACCGTTTCGTGCGCGCTCCGAAGAGCGGCTCGAGTGACAGCCGCAGGGCCCGCCGCGCGCGAAAGACGTGCTGTCGCACTGTCGACGGGCTGATCTCGTACATCGCAGCCACATGGTCGATGGCCACGTCCCGCAGCACGACCAGCTCGAAACATGCGCGCTGCATCTCGGGCAGCGCGGCGAGGTGCCGGCGCACCACCGCGAGATCGCTCGCCGCTTCGATTCCCGCATCGCTCGCGTCGCGACTCGCGGCATTGTGAGCCATCCAGCGATCCCACAGTGCTCGGCGCCGCGTTCGGCGGGTGTGCACCTTCAGCGCCAGCCGCCTCACCACGCCGAACAACCAGGGCGCAAACGGACGCCCAGGATCCAGGGTTGCCGCCCGCTCGATGGCGACAAGGAACGCGGACTGCACGACATCCTCCGCATCATCACGGTCGCCGGTGAGCTGGGCGGCGAACAGCGTCGCGCTCCGCAGGTACCGCTCAACGAGCGACCGGCAGGCGGTTTCGTCGCCGGCGGCGATCGCCGCCAGCAGTGTAGCGTCGTCCTGTTCGTCAGCCACTCGGCGCGCGCAGTGTATCGACCGGCGACGCCATGGTTGCGCGCCGGGCCGGAAGGAAGCAGGCCACGGTGGCCGCGGCGAGCATGAGGGCCGCGACACCCGCGAAGGTCGCGGCGTCGAATGGCTGCACGCCGACCAGCATCCGACGCAATAACCCCGTCGCGGCCGCGCCGCCGGTCAGGCCTAACGCTACCCCGGCGGCGGCCGGCCCGAGGCCATCCCGCATCACGAGCCGGATGACGTCGCCCGCTTGTGCGCCTAACGCAAGCCGGACGCCGAGCTCCCGGCGGCGTTCCGCGACCCCCTGGCCGACGACCGCGTAGGTGCCGACCAAGCCTAACAGCAGCGCGCAGGCGGCGAACGCGGCGAAGAGGGAGAGCGTGAATCGGCGAAATCGCACCGACGCGTCGGCCAGCTCGTCGAGCGTCTCGATGCCGGCCAGCGGCAGGGCGGGATTCAACTGCGCAACCGTCCGCTTGAACGCGCCCAACACCGAGCGCGGGTCCTGGCTCGCGGTTCGCAGCACGACCGCCATGGCGCCGGTCGGCGCCTGTGCGAGCGGCATGTAGATGATCGGTTCGCCGGGCCTGTCGAGTGCCGTCTGCTTGCTGTCCGCGACCACGCCTACCACCTCCCGCTCGAGCGGCTTGCTGTAGAATGCGAATCGAATGCGGCGGCCAATCGGATCCGCACCGGGCCAGTATCGGCGGGCCATGGCATCATTGATGATCACCACCGGTGCGCTCGCCGAGTCGTCCCGGGACGAGAACGTTCGTCCACGATGCACCGGAATGCGGAGCGTTTGCAATGTGCCGGGCGTGATGGCCGTCATGTGCGCCGATGGCTCGCTGCCCACGGGAACCGGCTGGCCATCGATGGTGAACGTTCCCCGGTCCGCGCCAATGGCGATGTCTAACGGCAGCGACGAGGTCGCGCCTGCGGCCACCACACCCGGAATCGTACCGGCGCGCGCGACGAGCTGCGACATGAAGTTCACCTGCGAGGCCGGCGTCGGCTCCCACTGGTAGATGAATACGGTGGCAGCGAGCACGTGGTCCGACTCGTAGCCACGGTCGGCGTGAACGACAGACACGAAGCTTCGCATGAGCAGACCGGATCCGACTAACAGAATCACGGCGAACGTGATCTCGGCGACCACGAGCAACTGGCGCGGTCTGCGGCGCGACGCGCTGCCGGCCGATCGGTCGCCCGAGCGCAGCTCGGTTACCGCATTCGGTTGGGCGCCGCGCAGCGCCGGCAGCAGGCCGAACACGACGGTGGCCAGGGCGACCACGGCGAGTGTGAAGGCGAGCGCACGCGCGTCCATTCGCATGTCGGCCACGCGGGGGACGGACACCGGACTCACGCGGCGAATGATGGCGACACTCCACGCGGCCACACCGGCTCCGAGGGCACCGCCTCCAAGCGCGACGAGCACGTGCTCGATGAGCATCTCGCTTGCCAGGCGACCCCGCGATGCGCCGAGCGCGCTTCGGATCGCGAGCTCCTTACTGCGGCGCGCCGTACGCGTGAGGACGAGGCTTGCGACGTTGACGCAGGCGATGAGCAGCACCAACGACACCGCTCCCAAGAGCAGCAGTACGGCGCGCCGCGCATCGCCGACGATGGCCTGATCGAGCCGCTCGACCGTGACGCCGGTGTTTGCGTTAGTCGCCGCATATTCCCGGGAGAGCTCGGCGGCGATGCGCGACGCATCGGCGCGCGCCGCATCGAGCGATGCGCCGGGTTTGAGCCGGCCCACGACGTGGATCCAGGCTGTGTTGCGGATCTGTTTCTCCGACGAACTGAACATCGTTGGCGCATAGACCTCCATCTTCGCGCTCTCGAGGTAATCGAAGTTCCGCGGCAGCACGCCGACCACTGTTGCCGAGCCGCTGCCGATGCGCAACTGCTTGCCGATGATGTCGGGATCGCCGCCGAAGCGGTTTTGCCAGGAGGCGTACGTTAGGACGAGGGCGTGGGGCGGCCCCGGCGCGAAATCGCCGGCCACGAAGAGGCGCCCGAGTGCCGGTCGCGCGTCGAGGACGGAGAAGAAGTCTCGCGTGACGTTCCAGTCATAGATTTGCTCGACGCCATCAGGACCGGTGTACCTGAGCGCGAACGGCTCGGCGGCGGCCATTGCCGCGAACGACGTCGTCCGCGCTTGCCAGTCGGTGAAGTTGGCGGGAGCAACATCGTCGTGGTCGTTGCCGCTCTTGCGGTTGTTCTGGAACAGCGCGACCACGCGGTCCGGCTGTGAGAACGGCAAGGGCTTGAGGAGCACGCCATCGACGACGCTGAAGATGGCCGTGGTCGGGCCGATTCCGATGGCGAGCGTGGCCAGGGCGGCAATGCTGAATCCTGGAGATGCGCGTAAGGCGCTCAGGGCTGCGCGCAGGGCATCGACCCAGCGCGCCGCGCGGCGGCGGAGCAGGGGCGCAACTAACGCTCGGCGAGGCTCGGGCACGTGACAGTTCCGGGTTGGGTTTGGCGGCTCGTTCGGCGGATGGCGCCTGGCCGCACCCTCTATTCCCGGGAGCGGCCTCCCGCGTTTACCTCACGTGGTCGACTCGGACTAAACCAGCACGCCGAGCCATGGTCTGACGTCGCACGACGCCCATGTCGCGCCCTGACGGCCTCTGCTATATTCGGACGTCTGTTCGCACAGTGCGGAACGCCTAACCGAGTCGTTGTTCACCGGATCAGGACGAGGAGGTGGCTGCATGAGGTGCTCTGGTCACGTCGTGCGCACGCGTGTGCTGTGCGCCCTGTGCTCTGCGCTGCTCTGCGCGGTGTCGCTCAATGCGCAGATCCGGAACCCGTGCAACGTCATCACCAAGGCGGAAGCCGAGGCAATCGTCGGCGGTCAGCTGATCGGCCCTTCGCGGAGTCCGCAGGGGACGCTCTGCAAGTATTACGAGCAGGGCTACGGTGAGACGCCGTCGGCGATACGGCTCGTCACCATTGGCGTGTGGGTCGACCAGCCCGATCCCGAAGCCGTCAACACGCGCCGGCTCGCGGTGATGAGAGACAGCTCGCTCCTGCCGCTCACGATCAGAGAGTTGGGCGGACCGGGCGATGCCGCCATCTGGGTGTGGGCCGGCAATCGGTTAGGCGCGCTCTACGCGTTTCGCGGGGGCACCACCGAAGTCGCGGTCAAGATCAGCGGGGCGAAACAGGACGCGGCGCTCGCCGCGGCGAAGCGGTTCGCGATTCGCGCACTCGGCGGCGCAGGCAAGACCAACTTCGCCTACGCCTGGAAGCAGATGCCGATCACCTTCAAGGAGTACTACGCGCCGCGCATCCTGAGCTCGCTCTATCTCGGCACCTTCAGTCAGCTCGCGGACGATCCGCTCACGCGCAGCTACGTGCTGTCGCTGGGGCAGTCGTTCAATTCAATCTGCCCGAGCGTGCCCGATCCGCTCGCACTCCTCGAGTTCGGATACTACAACGAATACAACGGCCAGAAAGACATGTTCAAATCGGCGTTCGCCGGTGACGCGCCGAAGATGTTTCACGATGTCGTCAATCTGTTCAAGCGCACGCGGCCCCACATGATGGAAATCGCGCACGAGGATGCCAAGACATTCGTGATCTTTCAGCAGGATGAGATACCGGACGACTTCGAAATCGATCCGAATGACTGCATGAGCCCGCAGATGAAGCACCTGTACGACAACATCGCGCTGCTTGCGGAGCAGCGGCGCAAACTGCCGCCGGATGTCGAGGATGACGCCGGTTTCTATGCGCAGCTGAGGGCCGATGCACAGAAGCAGATCGGATTCGATCCGCGCGCGCCGAGAGCGATCACACCGCCCCGGGCGATGAAGAAGGGATGCAGCGAGCACACGGCGGGTGCGGCCGCCTCCGGCGAAGCGACAGCGATGGAGATTTATTGCCGGTGTCTGGTGGACGCGGCCGTCATGGCTCGACTGCCGGACGATGCCATGCGCGCTCTCGGATCTGCGTTCGACGATCGAATGCTAACGGAGACGGGGAACCGATATCCGTCGTTCGCGGCGGAGAAGAAGTCCTGCTACCACTGACCGCGAAGGCGTTCACCTCGCGCATGGCTCAATCCACCGTCAGCCCGTTGAGATAGTCATCCAATTCCTTACGCAACGAGTCCCGCTTCGCCGTGAGCGCATCCCGCTCCTTCTGCAGGCCCTCGATGGATGTCTCCTGCTCGTTGAGCTTCTCGAGCAGCCGACTGTAATACTGGGTCGACTGCGCCACCGTCTTCATGTTCTCGCGAATCCTGTTCTGCTCGGCGGTGATCTCGCCCACCCGCTGGGTGTGCGCGTTGATGTCGGCCTCGACAGCGGCGATGGATTGCTCGAGCTGAATCGCCTTGGCGAGCGCGGCGCGCACGTCTGCCGGCATGTCGCCGGCTCCGGTCCCCGTGCGGCTGTAGAATAGCAGTTGGTCCAGGCCCGTCGACGCGAGCATGACCGTTTCGTTAGTCACGACCTCTTCGTTCACCGTGAGAACGGTCACCTTGTTGGCGACGGCGGTCCCCTTGAAGCGGTACAGGTCCGGCGTCGTCTCGAACGGCTTCGGCGTGTCGACGAGCTTCCAGCCGGAGCGGATCGGCCGCTCGATGATGAGGGTCTTGTCCTTGTTGGTCTTGTTGTCGGCCGCGTACTCCTGCGACGCGACGAGCTTGCGGCTCAGGGTGAGCACGCCCTTGTCGATCTTCGCCGTTAGGAGTGTGGTGTTCTGCGTGTTCTTCGTGTCGTCGACCACCATGTCGAGGTCGATGCCGTAGCTCAGCAGCCGTTCCTGGCCCGGCGGCACGTTGTCGATGCGCGCATCGCCGGCGTAGACGCCCTTGTCGAGCACCGTGACCGGACCTTGCAGCAGGTGCTTGCCCGTGGTGTTCTTGAGCAGCACGCCGTTCAAGGGATTCGACCGCAGCACGGACGCGTTGTAGATCGAGACGGGCTCGGCCTCGATGCTGTCGGTGATGATCGGGAGCATGGCGGATTTCTGTCGTGCGAGCGTGACATCCGGCACCGTGTACTGGAACAGTGCGCCGAGCCGCGCGGCCGACGCGACTGCCGCGACCGATGCGGCGGCGTCGATGGGCGTGTCGCGCGAGCCACCGCTGGCCGGGGTGACCACGAGCTCGCTGAGCGCCAGCTTCGACGGCCGACCGTATTGGTCGTAGCCGATCCGGCGCTGGAGCCCGGCACCTCCGGCAGCGCCCCCCATTTGCACGCGAGCGCTGTCGGTCGCGGTCGCGCCCTCGTACAGCTGCGGGCGCAACCCGGTGTACATCTCCGGAACCACGTTAGGCCGACTTGCGTACAGCGGCTGATAGAGATCCATCGTGAACGAGATCGGCCGGCCGCTCACGAGCGAGAGCGCGACGTGGTTCCAGTCGCTCTCCGTCTGATTCTCGACGATGGCCCATCCTTGCAGCTTGCCTAACTTTCCGTGGTCGTCGAGGAGCAAGCGGTAGCTGGTCTTCCAGACCGGCGTTTCGACCACATACCCGATGCGAACGCGCCGCTCGCCCGTGCCGGTGAAGTTGATCGTCACGGGCTTCTGGTCTTGATCGCGCGCCTGCACCAAGGCGCCGAGCGCACGCGTCAGCTCCTCCTCGAGTTGCAGATCGTCCAACGTCAGGTTGGTGATCGAGGGCAGCTCGACCGCGTGAATCGTGGCGCCGGTTAGGAGATTGAGCACTGGCACCTCGAAGGAATCGCTCTTGTCCCCACCCTTGACGCGTGTCTCGACGCCGAGGATCGTGCCGGAGAGCGTTTCGGCCTGCCGTTGGATGGTGACGCGCGCGCCGCGCAGCTGATTGAGCAGGTCGGCGAGGCTCGGATTCTGTGTGATGTCGACCTGAAAGCTCTTGAGCGTCTTGGCTAACGGATCCTGCGATGGATACGTGATCGCGCCCACGCGCCCGCCGTCCTCGTCCTGGAGCACGAGCGACTTGAGGATGTCGTTGATCTGGCTCGTCTTGAAGCGAAGCTCGGTCGCGCTGGTGCCGTGCACCGTGCCGGCATGCTCGAAATAGCCGACGCCGGACGAGAAGAGCACGACTTTCGTCACGGGCACCTGCGCCGTGGTCGTGGCGGGTGCGGCGTGGCTGGTTTGCGCAGCGGCGACCCGGCTCGAGACGAGTGCGAGCAGGAGGATCGCGATCAGACGGGTCTTCATAGGGTCTCCAAATCGGTGCCAGTGAGGCGGCTCCCAAGTGGCGGTCGGCGCCACGTGCTGTGCATCAGAGACGACTGTCGAACGTCAAGTTGCACATTCAGCGACGACGTCCAGGAGCCCTGAACACCGGCAATCAGGACTTGGAGCCGCGAACACAGCCCGGTTCGGGCTCGTGAGTTGCCAACGCGGGGCTCTGGGCCAGACGGCGATGCGCTGTGCGGAGCAGCTGCAGCAAATCACTCATGGTCGTTTGACAGGGGCTAGCGCGACGAGGTTGAGCTAGGGATGCTGGACACCGCGAACGTCAGGAGGGTTTGACCGGACTGTGAATTCTCATCTTTCCAATGGGTCGCGAACAGCGGTCAATCGGGACCTGGAGCGGCGTTCCCTAGTCGGGGAGCCGGTCGAATTCGATGCCGCGCATGCGACTCGCACTCAAGGTCATCCCGGTTACGCGCCCGGACGCATCGCGCACAAACTGGAGCGTTCCACTTCCCGCCGTGAACGTTCCCTGCATCGCCGGCACAAGCTTGCCGGAAATGTCCATCAGCTCAGAGGATGTCGTGCCTAACGTAAGTGCGCCGTGATCGAACGTGATGGGCCAGGTGACTCCGAGCTCCGGGCTGTAGTACCGACCCGCGTAACTCGCGAGCTCGGCCGCATCCGGTGTGGCGGGAACAAATCGTTGGGCCTCGAGGCTGTCGCTCGGTCCAGTGCGCAGCCAGAGCGCGGTCGCGGCGTTGCCGCTGTCGGCGACGAACGTGATGGAAATCGGGAACGCGGCGACGCGGTACTCGAGCGGGCCCTGCCGGTGCAGCCGGAACGACTGACCGGCGAACTCGACAACCATGCCACTGTCATGGGTCACGATCCGGTACACTTCGCCGGTGGCTGACGCGAAATAGCCGCCGGCCAGCGTCACCGATGGGTTCCCGCCACTCTGCGTTGCTCGAGGGCGTACGGCGACCGTTGCGTTAGGCTTTGACGACGAGAACGCTTTCGCCAGCACGACGTCGGCGACGCGATCGCCCAACGGCTCCGGCGAGATGCCGTCGGAGTTGCAGAGCACGATGACCGACGTGTGCTGCGCCGGGAACCGCGCGTATGCGGCGTGATAGCCGATCCAATCGCCGCCATGCTGCACGCGGCGAAGTCCGCGATACGTGTCGAGGAACAATCCGCGGCCGTAGCCGATCGAATCGCCGTTCGACAACGTCCCGCGCTGCTGGAGCTCGTCCACCATGGTCTGGCCGCCGAGGCGCGGATGATAGAAGTTCTCGTCCCACTTGAGTGCGTCGTCCACCGACAGTTGGACCGAGCCGTCTCCCGTCTGCTCCCAGTTGGACATACTGATCCGGAATCCGCCGCCGGTCGGGGCTGGCGCGTAGCCTAACGCGCGGTTCGGGATCAGCATGTCGAAGTGGTTGCGATACACGGTGTGCGTCATGCCGAGCGGCAGAAAAATGTGCGTGCGCGCGAAGTCGGAGAGGGACATGCCGCTGACGCGCTGCACGATTACCGAGAGCAGGAAGTATCCGGTGTTGGAGTACGAGAATCGTGTTCCGCTGGGGAAATTGAGGTGGCGTTGGTGCACGATCAGGTGGAGCGCCTGGGAATCGGTGGTGACTTCCTCCAGGCTGTGGCCGGCGAGCACGAGCAACCCGGCGTAGTCACGCAGTCCGCTGGTGTGCCGCATCAGGTTGTCGATAGTGAGCGGCGCGCCGTAGTCCGGGAGCTCGGGGATGTATTTACGGACTTCGTCGTCGAAACGCAGTTTGTGCTCTTCCGCCAGCAGCGCGACGCTGGCGGCGGCGAACTGCTTTGACGTGGAGCCGATATCGAACAGCGTGGCAGGCGTGATGGGTACGCGGCGCTCGAGGTCGGCCCAACCGTAGCCGCGCGCGTACGCCATGCGCCCATCGCGGAAGACGCCGAGCGCGCAGCCCGGGACGGCCGGCTTGTCGTATGGCTTGAAGATCGCGTCGATTGCCCTGCGTTGGGCTTGGTCCAACACCGGCGCGGGGCTCGCGGTGCGCATCGCCCCGGTTCGCGGGGATTGAGCGCCCGCGCCGCCTGCGGCGCCTAACAGAATGAGCGCGACGAGGAACGATCTGGGCACGCGGGTAACATGCGGCAGCGGATCGGCTCCGTCCAGAGAAATCCAGAAGACATACGCCCTTATCGGCATCACTCCGCGTCGCAGGCGCTTCGCTGTCGGCGGCAGCCATCCAGCGTGGGCCGGGGTGGTCTCAGCGTACCATCATGGAGTTTTTGCCTACAAAGTAGGCAGAAACTCCATGATGCTCGCGCCACGCCCTGTTGTGGCCGGGTCCGGTGTGCGGGCTGCTCACAAGCCCAGGACGTCCGCCAGCTGAACGGCGTGTCGTCGATGTGAATCAGAGATGGGTGAGGATCTCTCCGGCGAGCGTCTTTTCGGCGGACTCATTCTGCTCGAGCGTATTATTGGCGACGCTGACCGTCACGACGTATACGTGCGTTCCCTTGAGAACATACAGCATGACGTTGTTGTGTTTGGTGGGGAAGAAGAACGCACTGTCGCCCAGGCTGGAGACCGCGACGAGCATGGAGCCGAGTCGGGACTTGACGGTGTTGTACTCGGACGAGGGCCGAATCGAGATGGACACGCTGCGCTTGGGCGTCTCGGCGTCGCCGCCCCACGCACAGCCGGTAGTGCTAACGAGGCCCGGCGCTTGATGCATCGATCCTCCCGCGACCGCGCTGACCTGAGCGACAGTGACCAGGCCGCAGGCATTCTGCGCGCGCACGCCGAGGAAAGGGAATGTGACGGCGGCAGCGGCGAGGGCCAGAAGCGTGATTGAGCGCATGTGCGGCAACTCCTAAGTGGAATTCATGGCGCCCGTTGTGACGTGCTTGGGCGACGCCTGTATCGGATGGCGCCCAGGACGCGGCCCGATAATTGTCCCGCGTTTGGCGCGGATTCGCAAGCACTCAAGATGACCGGCCGGCCCGCGCGGCGACGTAGGCGGCGGCGCAATCCAGGGCCGCGTCGAGTGCGTCGTCCACCGACAGTTGGACCGAGCCGTCCCCCGTCTGCTCCCAGTTGGTTATGCTGATTCGGAACCCGCCGCCGGTTGTGGCCGGGAATCATGCATCGTCGGCACGGAATCGTCGTGCGAAAGCGCGACGGCGCGAGCCCCGAATCGCGAACCCTAGCGAGCCTTCGGGAAACGTGAATCGTGGCCAGCCACGCAACGTTATGGCGTCATGATGCTCCGCGGCGCGGACTAATCCGTGACGTACGCCGCCGCGCGATCGAGCGCCGCGTCGATGTCGCCGAATACGTTCTCCTCGCCTAACTCGTCGAGCAGCGCTGAGCGGCCGAGTGCGACCATCGGTTGGGCATGCACATCGGAGAGCAGGACGAGCGTGCCCTCGTGCCGCGTGCGGCGCACCAGATCCTTGAATGCGTTGAGTCCCGTCGAATCGATCGCCGGCACGTTGCGCAGCCGGATGATGAGCACCTTGGGATTGCGCGCCACGGCGGCGAGCGTGTCCTTGAATTTTTCGGCGGCGCCGAAGAAAAATGGCCCGTTGATCTCGTAGATCTCGACACCGGGGGGCAGCCGGCGACGGCGCGCCCGGTCGGCGTCGGTCTCATCCTCCTCCCGCGGCTCGCCGAACTCGCGCGTCACCGCGCCCACGTTGGTCACCTCGGACATGCGCCGCATGAACAGGAACACCGCGGTGACGATGCCGACCTCGATCGCGACCGTCAGGTCGACGGCCACCGTTAGGCCAAAGGTGAGCAGCATCACGACCACGTCGCTCTTGGGCGCGCGGAGCTCGGCTTTGAAGGTGCGCCACTCGCTCATGTGGTAGGCAACGACGACGAGAATCGCCGCGAGCGTGGCTAACGGAATCAACTCGGCCCACCGGCCGAAGGCCACCGTGATGAGCAGCAGCGTCACGGCATGCACCATCCCGGCGACGGGCGTCCGGCCGCCGTTCTTCACGTTGGTCGCCGTGCGCGCGATCGCGCCCGTCGCCGGAATGCCGCCAAAGATCGGCGAGGCAATGTTCGCGATGCCCTGCGCCACCAGCTCCATGTTGGAGCGATGCCGTCCGCCGATCATGCCGTCGGCGACGACGGCGGAGAGCAGCGACTCGATCGCTGCCAGCAGCGCGATCGCGACCGCCGGCTGCACGAGACCCCGCATCGTGGTCCACGCGATGTGGGGGAGCACGGGGTGGGGCAGGCCGATGTCGAGCGCGCCGAAGCGGCTGCCGATGGTGTCGACAGGCATGCGCAGCACGTGCGCGGCGACGGTGGTGACGATGAGCGCCACGAATGGCCCCGGGATGCGGCGACTCACGCGCGGCCAGAACACCATGATCAGCATCGAGCCCATCGACAACCCGACGGCCCACGGGTTGGCGCTCGCCAGGTGATGGAGGAACGCGCTCCACTTGGGAAAGAAGTCCGCCGGGACGGCGCCCATGCGGAGGCCGAGGAAGTCCTTGACCTGGCTCGAGAAGATGATGAGGGCGATGCCGCTCGTGAAGCCGATCGTGACCGGGAAGGGGATGAACTTGATCGCGCCTCCTAACTTGGCCACGCCCAACGCAATCAACAGCACGCCCGCGATCATCGTGGCGACCAGGAGTCCGTCGACGCCGTACTGCTGCACGATCCCGTACACGATGACGATGAACGCGCCCGTCGGCCCGCCGATCTGCACCCGGCTCCCGCCTAACGCGGAGATGAGGAAGCCGGCGACGATGGCGGTGTAGAGGCCGCGGTCGGGTGTGACGCCGCTGGCGATGGCGAAGGCGATCGCGAGCGGCAGCGCGACGATGCCGACGATGACGCCGGCGGCGGTGTCGGCCAGAAACTGCTCCCTCGTGTACGTCTTGAGGGTCGTCACACTTTTGGGCAGCAGCACGCCGATACCTCGGGGGGCAAACGAAGAATGCCGCGCACGCGGCCGCGCGGTCGCGCGGCCTGCATTGAGCGGCTGTTTAATGATATTGACGAATCATTGAACGGGGAGTCAATATGGGGCGAGCGGTCGAGCCGTCGGGATCGCGTGGAACGATCACGGTCTTGCAGAGGAGCAGCGACATGCCGGGAACCAAGGCGCCCGAAGAGGAACGACGTGCGCAGATCATCGCCGCGGCGTTCGACGTGGCGGCTCGCCGCGGACTCGACGGGCTGACCACCCGCCTGGTGGCGGAGCGCGCGCATCTGAGCGCGGGCCTGGTGCTGTTCCACTTCAAGACCAGGGAGCACCTCCTCGTCGCACTCCTGGACTGGCTTCTGTCCACGACCACGGTGCTGCACGTGACCGACGACATCGCCGCCCTTCCGAGCCCGCTCGAGCGGCTCCTGGCGCTTCTCGAGCGCGAGATGCATCGCCTGTCCAGCGAGCCCAGGCGCATCCGGCTCTTCTTCGAGTACTGGTTGTTAGGCACGCGCCATCCCGAGATCCGGCGGAAGATGCGCGCCGAGCTCGGCCGCTATCGCGAGGCGTTCCGGCCAATGGCCGACGAGATCCTCCGGGCCGAGCCCGGGCGGTTCGGGAGCGTCCAGCCCGCGGGACTCGCGGGCCTCGCGGTGAGCTTCATCAAGGGGTGCGCGATCCAATCGATCATCGATCCGCGGTTCGACATCGACGAGTATCTGACTGCGGCGCACAGCTTGCTCGGACAGTTGGCGTCGTCGCCGGCGTGACCGCGCGTCGCGCGGGATGCGGCCTGCCGGTGCGAGCGCGACATCGCACCGAGTTCAGGACAGGTCGATCGTGAGCCGTTTCATGCGAGCGGTCGCGCCGGCGGCGATGCGGACGTCCGCCTTACGGCACCGAAACTGCTCGGCGACCAACGCAATGAGTTCGTCGTTGGCCTTCCCATCCACCGGGGGCGACCTGAGGCGCGCCACCCACGTTCCATCCGGCGACTGGGTGAGCGACGTGGTGTTGGACCTCGGTTTCACTTTCACACGCAGCGTCAGCGATGTCATGCGCCCGTCAGGCAAGGGTTCGGATGAATCAAGAATAGCGCATCCGTTGTTCGGGCGGGCGGTGGGATCCGGGAGGGGTCCGACGCGCGCCAATGGCTAACGACATGCGGGCGCACCGCTTCCTGCCGACGATTGCGTTGGCCACGGCCGGCTCCGTTTGGGGCACGGGCTTCCTGCTCGGCAAAATCGCCTTGACCGAGATGCCCGTCGCCGACATGGTCCTGTTTCGCTTCGTGGTCGGCTGCGCCGTGTTGGTGCCGTGCGCTTTCTTCTTTCGATCGCGCTTCGACCGGACCGAGTGGGGGTGGGTGTTAGGCGCCGCGGTGTTGGGCGTACCGATCCAGTATCTCGTCCAGTTCGAGGGGCTGGCGCTCACCAGCGTGTCGCACGCCTCGCTCATGGTCGCGTCGTTGCCGATGCTGCTCGCGGTCGCGGCCGCGATCTTCTCGGGCGAGCGGTTGCGAAGGCAAGGGTGGTTCGCGCTCCTGGCGTCGAGTGTCGGCGCGGCCTTGATTGCGTTTTCGAGTACGACGCGCTCGGGCGCGACGCAGGCGAGCGCGCTGGGCGACCTGCTGGTGGTCGCGTCGATGGTTGCCGCCATCGGATGGATCCTGATTTCGAAGCGGCTCATGCGACACCATGCAGCAGTAATGGTGACGGTAGTCGTGTATTGGATCGGCACGGCAATGCTGGCAGTAGCGGTCGTCGCCATCCATGGTATCCCGCCTGTGCATTATTCGCGTCGCGCGTGGCTGGCGGTCGTGGCGCAGGGATTGTTGGTGACCGCCGCCACGACGCTGCTCTGGAACTGGGGTCTCAAACGCGTGCCGGCGTCGCGCGCGGGCATATTCGTCAATCTGGAGCCGCTCGTCGGCGCTATTTTAGGCGTGATCGTGCTGCACGATGTATTGGGCAGCCTGGCGATCGCGGGCGGTGTCCTGATTCTCGGCGGGGCGGTGTATTTCAGCGTGGCGTGACGGGCTCGACCGCGGGAACAACGCCGGCGCCACCCCGGTTGCACCGTTAGATGCGTGCATATACACAGGATTTCGAGCCATGACCCGTAGAATCGATTTCGCTGTCTGCGCGACCGACTGCCACTGCCTGGACGCGCGGCGGCAGGCGCGCGCGATTTCGCGTCTGTACGACGAGCAGCTGCGCCCGTACGGACTGCGGGCGACGCAGTTCTCCGTGCTCGTGGCGCTCGAGGTCGGCCCGGGGGCGCCCTTGGCCATGCTCGCCGATTCACTGGGCCTCGATCGGACGACGTTCACGCGTAGCGCGGCCCTCATGCGGCGAAAGGGCTGGATCGTCTCGGCACGGTCGGAGGACGGCCGCGAACACCGCGTGAAGCTCAGTGCCGCCGGCCGCCGGAAGCTGCACGAGGCGTATCCGGCCTGGCAGCGGGCTCAGCGGCTGATCGACAAGAAGAACCCCATCGCGAACAGGACACGGATCACGGCTCCGACGGCCTAACGCGACCTGCGCCCGCTGCCTGTGCGGCGCGCGTCAAATAGGTGCATATACACTTAACTGGAGGCTTCCATGCTCGATCTCATTGGCACTATCGCCGAAGTTGCACTCGTCGCCATCCTGGCCGGCCTCTTCGTCGGCGCGACATCGCTCACGTTGCGGGCGCGCATCGCGGCGTTCGTCGGCGTCGGGCTCTGGTTGGCCGCGCTCGTGGCCATCGGCGCCGTTGGAGGGTTTGGACCGGGTGCCACCGGTCCCGTTCCCGCCGTGGGCATCGCGCTGTTCGCGGCGCTGGCAGCCGGACTGATCGCGTACTTCCGCGTGCCGCGGTTCCGGGAGCGCGTACTCCGGATTCCGATGCCCGTACTCATCGCCGCGAACATCGGGCGCGTGTTGGGCGTCTTCTTTCTCATCCTCTACGGCGTGGGCCGGCTACCGGCCCCGTTCGCGCCGTCAGCGGGCTGGGGCGACGTCGCGGTCGGAGTGATCGCGTTGCCGCTGGCCGCGATGGCCGCGTCGGGATCCGTGCGTCCGATCTGGATCTGGCTGTGGAACGCGCTCGGCATGCTCGACCTGATCACCGCGGTTGCGTTAGGCGTCACCTCGCAGCCCGGGGCACCGTTCCGCGTATTCAGCGGGTCGGCCGAGCAGGTGACGACGCTGCCGTGGGTGCTGATTCCGACGTTGTTGGTGCCGGCGTACTTCCTCATGCATCTCCTGATTCTGCGCAAGCTCCGCGCGCCGCGGGCCGTGTCGACGGCCGCGCTGGCTGCGTAGCTCACCGCTGTGTTCGGCGCATCATGGAGTTTTTGCCTACTTGGCAGGCAGCAACTCCATGATGCGCGCACGCGGCAGCGCACGCGTGCCCGGCAGCGTTGTTGACATCCTACAAGACGCCTGCCATCCTCGTTCCGGGCGGAGCCGGATGCCGTGCGGCGGCCACGGTTTGACCGCCGACGAAGCGTTGTCGAGTGTCGCGCACTAGCGTCTGACTCCATCGGAGAACGAGAGCATGGAAATCAAAACTGGCTCGGCCACGATGAGCGAGGCGCGGTTCGTGCTGCGCCCCGCCTAACGGCCACGTCTGGCCGACTCCTCGACCTCACATGAGCGACTGCCTGCATCGATGACACCCGTGGTACGCACGTGCAGCATCGGCCTGTGGCTCACGGCCGGCTGCCTGACCGCCTCGGCGCCGGCCCAGCATGCGCCGCCGCCATTCGGCAATCCGGCGGTGTGGCACTGGGCGCCCAGCCGCACCTACCACGTGCTCGACTACCGGCTGGCGCTGCGTTTCGACGAGCCGCACGGCGTCGTGTTCGGCGACGAAGTGGTCACACTCCGCCCATTCGGCGACGCGTTCCGCACGTTCTATTTCAACAGCTCCGGCCTAACGATAGATTCCGTGCGCCTCGAGCGGGCGGCCGCGGCCGACGCGCCGCTGGCGTTCACGACGGACCCGTCGCGCCTCTGGATCACGCTCGACCATGCGTACGATGCCGGCGCGACGCTGCGCGTGCGCGTCATCTACCACGGCGCACCGCGCACCGGCCTTTTTTTCGTGAACCCCACCGACGCGTACCCGAACGCGCCGCACGAGGTGTTCTCGCAGGGCGAGCCCGAGCTCAACCACTACTGGTTCCCGTGCTGGGACTACCCGAACGACATGGCGACCAGCGAGACCATCACCACCGTCCCCGCGGGACAGGTCGTGGTGTCCAACGGCCGCCTGGTGCGGGTGACGCATGGCGCGCACACGACCACGTACGACTGGGTCGAGCGCGTACCGCACAGCTCGTATCTGATCTCGCTCGCCGTTGGGCCGTGGCGCAAGATCTCCGACCACGCTGGAGCGACGCCGGTGGCGTACTACGCGCCGCGGACCGTCGACACGGCCACCATCCGCCGGTCCTTCCGCCTAACGCCCGACATGATCGCGTTCTTCGGCCGGGCGACGGGTGTGCCGTATCCGTACGAACAGTACGCGCAAACCACGGTCCACGACTATCTGTTCGGCGGACAGGAGAACGTGAGCGCGACGACGCTCACCGACAACACGCTGCACGACGCGCGCGCGGACGCCGACTACCCCAGCACCGCGCTCGTGGCGCACGAGCTGGGGCAGGAATGGTTCGGCGACGACGTACAGGGCCGCGACTGGGCCGACATCTGGCTCAACGAGGGATTCGCGACGTACATGGAAGCGCTGTACACGCAGCACCACGAGGGCAACGATGCCTTCCGCTACGAGATGCTGCAGGACGAAGAGCTGGCCCGGGCGCAGGACCGCCGCGACTATCTCCGCCCGATCGTCGACCGCCACTACGACGATCCGTTAGACATGTTCGACGCGATCACGCACGAGAAGGGCGCCGCCGTGCTCGACATGCTGCGCTACGTCGTCGATGGGTCTTCGGCGGCCAGCCACCCGGCGTCGCAGCGCGAGCCGTTCTTTCGCGCCCTCCACCACTACCTGGCGCTCCACCACACGCATACGGCGACGACGAGCACGCTCATCGATGCGTTGCGGGAATCCACGGGGCTGGAGTTAGGCTGGTTCTTTCACCAGTGGGTCTTCATGGCGGGCACGCCGAGCTACCGGGTGTCGGCGCGGCACGATTCGACGCGACGCGTCGAGCTGGTCCACGTGGAACAGGTGCAGCGCGTCGATTCGCTGACGCCGCTGTTCCGGATGCCGGTCGAGCTCGCCTTCCACGGCGCGGGCGCGGAGTCCCGGACGGTGCAGGTGGAAGATTCGCTGGCGTCGCAGGACTTCGAGATTCCGCTCGCGTTCGCGCCCGCCTGGGTGGACTTCGATCCCGACGGCTTCATCGACAAGACGCTGGACTTTCCGCAGCCGGTCGCGGCGCTCGCGGCCAAAGCGGAGCGCGACCGGCACATGATGAGCCGGTTAGGCGCAGCCGAGCAGCTCGGCGCCATGGGAGATTCTGCGTTAGGCGGGCGCGTTCGCGCGCTGGCGCAGGTGCTCGGCACCGATGCCTTCTACGGGGTCCGTGCCGCGGCCGCGGCGTCGCTCGGCCGCATCGGATCGAGGGACGCGCGGGCTGCCCTCGTCGACGCCCTGCGGACGCAGCCCGACAGCCGCGTGCGCGCCGCCGCCGCGTCGGGCTTGGGCCGCTCGAGCGGCGACAGCGATGTCTACGCGGCGCTCGCGAACGCGATGCACGGAGATTCCAGCTATGCCGTCGCGGCCGCGGCTGCTCGCGGCATCGGCCGATCGCGGAACCCGAACGCCGAAGCGGTGCTCGCGGCGGAGGTGCGATCGGGACCCGAGGTCCATGTGTTCAAGGCCGTGCTCGCGGCGCTGGCCGCAACGCAGGATCCACGCGCGGCGTCCGTGTTGCTCGATGCGTCGCAACCCGGCGTACGAGAGGACATCCGCTCGAGCGCGCTCGGCGACCTCGCGGCGATGAGAGACTCGGTGCCCGCCGGCGACTCGGCGCGCGTACTGGCGGCGGCCCGCGCGGCGCTCGAGAGCCCTGTCCTAACGCTGCGCCTCGCCGGCGAGGATCTGACGGGCGCGTTCGCTCTGGAACAGCTGCGGGCCGATGTGGCACGTGACGCTGATGCGCCGCTCGTCATCCAGAGCCGCCTCGCGCGCCAGGTGCTCGACAAGCTCGATGCGGCGCGCCGCTGATGCCTAACGAGACGGGGATGTCTCCACTGGCGCGATCCACGCGCGGCCATCCGCCAGGTCCAGCGTGACGTTCCACTTCGTCAGGAATGATACGCCGATGTTGCCATCCATGATCATCCGATCCATCACGCGTGCGCGTCCTTCGACTGCGACTGTGTCGCCGATCGTGAGTTTCACCGCCTGACCCGCGGTGGAGTCCGGATCGAGCTTCAAGAGCGGCGCGATGACTTTCGACACGATGATGCCGCCGCTTCCCGAGTCGAGCTCCATCCACGCCGTGCCATCGGGCGTGTCCACGCCGATGTCGGCGGTGAGTGCGAGGCCCTGGACGTCGCGAACGATCCGGAGCGGCACCGGGGTCGCGTGGCCGACACGCGATGCGAGGCTCTGCGGGCTTTCGACGATCAGTTCATTCCGCGCCAGCTCGAAGGTGACCGCGCGACCCGCGAAGAGGTCCAGACCGATCGATCCGTCGAGGCTCGGCGCGTCAGGCGGGAAGAACTTCATGATGTCGAACACCATCACGCTCGGTGCACTGAGATGTTGGCCGTCGATGTCGAACGGAATATGGTCGCAATGCGGCGCATCGATCCGATCGCCTCGCATGCGAATGGCGGTGACCTGGCCCCACGGCGTGCAGCCGATCGCCTGCGCCAACTTCGTGCTGATCAGCGTCACGCCTTCGCCCGTATCGAAGAGAAACGTCCCGGCGTGGCCTCGGATCGAGCCGTGTACCGTCGTCAGGTGGTCGCCTAACGGATATGGATCGAAGTGGATGACGGCGACCGGCGTGGTCGACTGCGCTGCCGCGGTCAGGCCGGGGCAGGCCAGACACGCGACCATGCCAGCGGATCGCGCCACGGAGAACCGGGTCATGAACGAGTCCAACCTCATGGAGAGAGAAGCCTGGTCGCGCGCCATTGGCCCGGCGTTGGTACGTGCAGGCCATAGGCTAACGCCCACCGCAGCGGGACGCTTCGTATTCCATCAAAGTATGGTTGTCGGTCATGACGGCACCGCGCCTAACGCGTGCGGAGGTCTAATGGGCGCGCGAGGCCGCTCCCGTTAGCATGGTCAGGTCGGGCGTCGTATTGCCGCTGCCGTAGATGCGGTTGCAGAGCGTCCCCAGCGCCACGGCCATTGCCGCGTACGCGCTTTCGGCGATGTGGGTCGTGCCTCCCGCCGCCTGCTCGAGCTTGCCGATGCCCGGCATGTCGCCGCTGGAGCCGAGTGACACAGCGCAGTAGAGATCGCCCTTCATCGAGTCGATCTGGCCGTCGCCGGTATCGCGGCTCGCCTTGTCGCCGACGCCCGGCACGGGCACCGGACCGTGCGTCTCGGCTTTGATCGCGCCCGCGTAGGCCTGTTGTGCGTCGGTTCCGCTCAACACCAGCACGTCGATCGCGCCGGTGCCGTCCGGGGCGGAAAACACGCACTGCTGTCCCTCGGCGTCGGTGCCGGCCGCGGTCACCTTGACGTCGGTGATCGTGTTCGCCAAAAGCGGCTGGACCTGCGCCTTCGTCAGCTGATTGCACCGAACCTTCGTGCCGCCAATCGAGTCGGTTGTGTCGCTGGTCGCCGTGGCGGCGCTCGCGGTATCGGCGCGCGGCGCGCCGGAGCAGCCGGCGATCGACAGGCCTAACATCAGAACAACGGCGATGGGCACGATGCAGGGGCGGGAGAATGTCATGGGTGGTGCTCCTCGGATCGCGGGAATCGGTTCGATCGACGAACTTCGATTCTGGCCGACATCCGTTGCCCGGCCGTTACTCAGGCGTTGGCCATCCGCCGCGAGTCAATCCGTCGGCGTGCTCCCGGCCGTTCGCGCACGCTGTCTATCGCGGAAACGCGTCGGACAGGCCGCCGTCGATCGTGATGATGTCGCCCGTGGTGTAGCGGAAGCGCTCGCTCGCCAGCAGCGCGGCGACGCCGGCCACCGACTCGGCCGGAATGAGCGACACGCCCATGGCATTCCGGCTGCGATACGTCTCCAATTGCTGCTCCGGCGTCACGCCCCGCATCGCGGCGCGTTCCTGGACGAAGCGCAGGAAGAGCGGCGTCTCCACCTGATCGGCGTTGATGGCGTTGACGCGAATGCCGTCGCCGCCTAACTCGACGGCGGCGACGCGCATCGCCTGGAGCAGCGCGGCCTTGCTTCCCCCGTACGCGGCGGCATCGCGGCCGGGCGCGACCGCCGCCTTGGACACCGACGCGACGATCGACCCACCGAGCCGCTGCCGTTGCATTACCGTGGCAGCGGCGCCCATGGCGAGCACGGCACCCATGTAGTGCACGTCCACCTGCCGCTGGAGCTCGTCGCGCCGCAGCGCCGTCACGCGGGCGAATCGCGGCGCCTGGCCGGCGGTGTAGAACAACGAATCGATGCCGCCGAACGCCAACACGGTCTGCTGCACGAGCGCGCCAAGACTCGCGTCGTCGCGCACGTCGAGCGTGACGGCGATGGCGCGGCCCTTGTGCGTTAGGCATATGTCCGACGCGACCGCTTCGGCGGCCGGCCCATCGAGGTCGGCCACGACGACGTGCGCGCCTTCGTTCGCGAAGCGGTGCGCGGCGGCTTTGCCGATTCCGCTCGCGCCGCCGACGATCACGGCCACGTGGCGCGGCAAGAGCAGGGTGGCGCGTTCGCGCGCATCCTGCTCGTCGATCTTGCGGCGCTCGAGCGGCCAGTGCTCGAACTCGAACACCTCTGACTCGGCGATGAAATTGAACGCGTCGATTGCTGCGGCGTTCGCGATCGTCTCGAGCACAGCGCGATAGCACGTGTTCGCCGTGATCGCGCCGCGCTTGTCCCGCGACGCGGTGATCATTCCGAGTCCGGGCACGAGCAGCACCTTGGCCCAATCGTCGAGGGGGCGCTCGCCCGGCGCCGCATGTCGGGCGTGATTCGCCTCGTACTCCGCGTGCTGGCTCGACAGCTGCGCGCGTGCGGCTGTGGCCAACTCCTCCGGCGCAATCGACGGGTCGATGCTCAACCAGAGGGGGAGCCGGCCGGCGCGCAGGATGTGCTCGGGCGTGGCCATCCCGCGGCGCGTCAGCTCCTGCATGCGTGTGTCGGCGATCGCGTGCAGGACGTCGTCGCCGTCGTCGTAGTGCAGAATGACCCGGCTCGCCGCGCCGAGGTGGCCGCGAAGGACCGGCAGCAGCCCTTCGGCACAACGACGACGCACATCGGCCGGCGGTATGCGATCCGCGATCACCGGGGGCGCCGGCCGCGCGCGCCGCTTCGCGGCCAGGAAGTCCTCGATGCGGTTTACGGTGCGGAGCAAGCGTGCGTAACACTCGCGCGCATCGTCTGCCCACACCATCAGGCCGTGATGCGCCAGTGCAAGCCCGATCGTGCCCGGCGGCAGGCGGCCGGCCATGCGCGCCACCGCTTTGGCCAACGGGAAGCCGGGGCGCACGTACGGCACATAGGTGATTTCGCCGCCTAACACGTCGCGTACCAGCCGCGCCGCCGTGGCGTCGTCGATGTCGGTGAGGCTCATCGTCGCGACGTCGTGCGTGTGCGCGATCACCCGGTTGGGCATGAGCGAGTGCAACGGAGTCTCGACGCTCGGAGTCGGGCCGCCGGGATCCGTCATGCACCGCGCCATCAACCGCATCATCTCGTCGTCGCGCATCGACTCGACGGTTCCGAGCGACGCCAGTGCCGGCAGCGACAGGCGTGTGAATCCCGACCGGCCGATCGTGCGCAGGTCGGTGCCGCTTCCTTTGACGAACAACTCATCCCCGATCTTGATGGATGTGTTGCCGCCGCCCGGCTGCACGAGCCGGGTTTCGAGACCGATGAGGTTGGAGAGGTAGACCAGTTGGTCGAGCGCATCGGCGCTCGCGCCGGGCGGTCCGCCTTTCCAACGGTCGTCGACGTTCATGGGCGCTAAAGATAGCCGTTGCGACGCGGCGTGATGGCGCGGGGCGCCGACGGGTCGCGGGCGCAACGGGCGCGACCGCCATCGAACGGGCGCGACAGGATCCGCGCGTCGATCATCAGAGAGTTTTTGCCTACTTAGTAGGCAAAAACTCTCTGATGCGCCCCGATCGCGGTGCCGCGGCGCTTCGTTCGCGCGCGCGAGTTCTTCTCGCTCGGCGGCCGTCACCCGACGAGTGACGGCATGCAAACGGCTGAGTTACGAGTGTTTCCCAGCGTAGTGGCCGTGCAGGACCACGTCACCCCGCCATTACCAGCACCGGTCCACGGGCGCTCGCCTCGGAATGTCGAACGCGTGATGGAACTCGTGTGCGCACCCATAATTGAGGTGTCTTCATGAGCGTTAGCCGCTTCGTCGCGATCGCGGGTATCGTGACAACCGTCTTGGGCTCACTGCCCCGGCGTGCGCTACCGACCGCAGAGCCAAATCGCAACGTCGACCGAGCCGGCCGCCTGGAGCGTGGCGTCCTCACTGTCGCCCTCGAAGCCAAGCAGACCCAGTGGATCGCAGTCGGTTCGCATCAGGTCCCGCTGCCGCTCGCCGCGTTCTCGGAGGCCGGTAAGGCCCCGCTGGTGCCCGGGCCGCTGATTCGAGCGCCGCAGGGCACGGAGCTCCGTCTGTCGCTGCGCAACACGCTGTCGGCGCCACTCACCTTCATCGTGCCGGCGGCGATCCACGGCAGCTCGGAACCCGATGTGATGGATTCCGTGGTCGTGCCTGCGGGCGCGGATAGGCAGTTCACGACCACTGCCTCGGTGGCCGGCAACTACGTGTACCGCGCCACCGCTCCCGATTACGCGAGTCGACTGGCCGAGGTGACCGGGGCGCTGGCGGGCGCCATCGTGATCGACACCGCTGGCGTAGGCGCTCCGGTGCGCGATCGCGTGCTCGTGATCATGGCGCTGCCCGACACGCAGTGGGTGGACGGCGTCAACTCCCTCGGCCACACCCCTTCGCCGTCCGAGCTGGCGGCGCTGCGACGCGGCGTCGGCGGCCGGTTCACCTACACGATCAACGGCCTCACGTGGCCTAACACAGAACGGATCCGCGCTACCGCCGGCGACAGCCTGCATTGGCGCGTGATCAACGCGTCGGAGCAGCTGCATGCCATGCACATGCACGGCTTCTATTTTCGCGTCGACACGCTCACGGGAGGACTGTCGGCGCGTTTCCCACGGCCGGGGCCAGGCGAGTTGGTCGTGACCCAAATCCTGCCGCCCCTTTCCTCCATGTCCATGACCTGGTCACCGGATCGGCCGGGGAACTGGTTCTTCCACTGCCACATCGCGTTTCACCTGGAGAGCGACCCCTTTCTCGATCCGCCTCAAGTTCGGCAGAACCGCGGAACGGCGCGGATGCGAGACATGTCGGGTATGGCATTGGGCGTGGTGGTCGCCGATCGACCCGGCGCTCATGTTGCTGCCGCGCCGGCGCCGCTTCGCCGGCTGCGACTCATTGCGGAAGCCGGTCAGGTCCTGGTAGCAGGCGGCGGGCAGGACACGTTGCCGACGATGCACTTCGTGCTCGAGGAACAGGGTCGTCGGGTCGAAGGAAGGCCGCAGATGAGTCCCGAGCTGGATCTCACGCGCAATGAGCCGGTGTCGATCACGATCGTGAACCACCTCGCGCAGCCCACCAGTGTCCACTGGCACGGCATCGAAGTGGAGGACAGCTACGTGGATGGAGTGCCGGGCTTCAGCGGCGCCGGCAATCATCTCGCGCCGAGCATCGCGCCGGGCGATTCGTTCACCGTGCAGTTCACGCCGCCGCGTTCCGGAACGTTCATGTATCACGCGCACTTCGATGAGCTGCGCGAGCAGGTTGCCGGCCTCGAGGGAACGTTGGTCGTGCGCGATTCCGGCACAGCGCCATCGGCCGATGACCACGCCTTCTTCCTCAAGGGCGCAATCAACGACGAGGGATTCCCGCTCGAGATCAACGGGCAAGTGAACCCGGACACGGTCATCCTGCACGTCGGTCGGCCGGCACGAGTGCGGCTGATCAACCTGTCGACATTCAACGTGGCGCCCGTTTTTTCGCTCACGACGCGTCCCGACAGCGCGTTCAACCTGGCGCGCGATACCATGGTGGCCGAGTGGCGCGAGGTCGCCAAGGACGGGTTCGATCTGCCTGGTGTGGCGCAGCGCGTCCGGCGCGCGCGACAGATCGTCGGCATAGGCGAGACCTACGACTTCGACTACCGTCCGGTCGAGCCGGGGCACCTCCTGCTGGAAGTTCGAACCAGGTCGGGGCAGCTCATGGTCAGAGTGCCCATTCTGGTGGAGTGAGCCGCAGGGGCAGCGGTTGGTTTCAGCGCTTGACCACGGTGTACATCCAGGCGTCGGCGTTGTAGTCGCGCTGGATCGCTGTGGCGCGCTTGAGATCGGCCGATACGCTGGCCCACAACAGCGGCACTGCCGGACTGCCTAACGATTGCATCGCGCCGGGGCCGGTGAGCTTGTGCAGGTCGAGCCGATCCCCGGTGCGGTGCACGGCCAGCAGAACGGCGCCGCCATCGAGCAGCGAAATCCATCCGAATTCGCCGAACACCTCACCCCACTTGGTAACCGCTCCGGTCGATACGTCGAGGGCGGCTACGCCGACCGTGTCGTTTGTGGTGCGGTTGAAGCCCGTGACAAAGAGCCGTCCGTGCGCGGGATCGGCGATGACCTGCATGAAGCGGCTGAACCAGCCCGGGAGCGGCACCGTGCGCTGCGTGCCGCCCGTGTGCAGCACCAGGCCATCGCCCGCCACCGGGATGTAGGCCCAACCGCCGGGGATCGGCGTCGCGTCGGCGATCGATGAGTCGCTCAGGTCTAACGGGTCGCGTTCAGCGCCGCTCGTGACGTCGACCAGGCCCAGGTGCACCCTGCCTTGCGCTCCGGTCTGGATGGTGGACACCGACGTCGAGTCGACCCACGATGCATCGCGGATCGTGCCGCTCGTCCTGAGCGGCGACTCGACGCCTCCATCGTAGGTGCGGATGCTGAAGCGCGCTTCCGTGTGCTCGCCGCTGGTGGGCACGACGCGCTGTACGAGCAGGCGCTGACCGTTAGGCGAGATGGCGGCCAGGACGCTGCTCGAGGCGCGCGCGATCGGGGTCGGGCCGAGCTGTCCGGCGATGAGGTGCGGGAGCGTGGCGGTCCAGACGCTGAAGTCCAGCGTGCCCTGGTCCATCACCATCCTGGCGCCGTCAGCTGTAACGGACACGTTGGTGAACATGCCGGTGACCATCGTGTCCTGCTTGGCGGAGAGGCGGCCGGTCTTGGGGTCGATCGCGATGCGGACGACCGATTCTCCTTCGGCGTCTCCGGCGCGGTCGAGCCACACGGCGTCTACCGTACCGATGCCGCCGCACGTGCATTGGTTCACGACGTGGTCCGCCACCTTGCCGTCGCGGCCGATGATCTGCCAGAGACCGTGCGGTGCCTGGACGATGAGCGCGAGAATCCAGCGCGTTCCCGGGATGGCGGAGAGACTGGCGAGGTACTGGCCGTTCCCGCGCACGCGCACGCTGTCGCGGGCGACGCCGTCGAGGCCCGCGACGCCGACCCAATAGACGGAGTCCTGCGAATTGCCGGAGCCGATGAGCAGCGAATCGCCATCGGCGTAGAACGCGGCGGGTCCTAACGTAAGAAACTTGGGTGGTCCGCCAAGCGCGGAGAGCAGATACGATCCGAAACGCCCTCCAATCGTGCCGTTCATCATGAGATTGCGGCGATCCGGGCTCCAGCGAAGGTCGTATACGGCGGTGGCGCCGTCGAGGATCGAGCGCGTGGTGGTGCCGCCGACGTCCTGCACGACGACGGAATACGTGCAGTCGGCGCCGGTGCAGTGGCGCGCGATGAACGCGAGCTGCTTGCCATCCGGGGAAATGGCCGGATAGTAGATGCCGCCCGAGACGGTGAGCTGCGTTTTGCTGCTGAGCGAGGCCTGGCTGCCGGCGATCGGCGTGGAGCGCCCGCGGATGGCGAGCGCGCCGATGACGACGGCAGCGACCGCGGCGGCCGCGATGCCTAACGCGACGCCGGTGCGCCGCGGTCGGGCAGCGGCCGGGAGCGCGACTGTCGCCGCGGCGGGTTTCAAGCCGGCTTCGAGCGCGCGAACGAAGTCGCCGGCGGTTGCGAACCGGTCGGCGGCCGTCTTGGCCAGGGCCTTGGAGATCGCGTCATCCACGGCTTGCGGGACCGTGTCGCGCAGCACGCGGACGTGCGTGGGCTTCTCGGTCATGAGCTTGGCGATCATGACCTGGGCATTGGAGCCGGTCACCGGCGGTTCGCCGACGAGCATTTCGTAGAGCACGGAGGCGAGCGAATAGATGTCGCTGCGTCCGTCGACGGTGCGATCGCCGGTGGCTTGCTCGGGGCTCATGTACTGCGGGGTGCCGAGCGAGAGGCCGGTCTGCGTGAGGCGATTGCCGCCGGCTTCCTTGACGGCGAGCGCGATGCCGAAGTCGGTGAGCATCGCTTCGCCTTCCTGCAGCAGGATGTTCTCGGGCTTGATGTCGCGGTGGACGAGGTCGCGGCGGTGCGCGTAATCGAGCGCGCTCGCGACCTGTTTGGTGATGGCGAACGCTTCCTCGATGCCCAACTGGCGTTCGCGATTCAGCTTGTGGCGCAGCGTTTCCCCGCGGACGTACGGCAGCACGTAGTAGAGCATGCCGTCGGCGTCGCCCGAGTCGATGAGCGTGAGGATGTGCGGGTGGTCGAGCTGCGCCGAGATCTTGATCTCCGTTAGGAATCGTTCGGCGCCGAGGACCGCGCCTAACTCCGGGCGGAGGACTTTGAGGGCGACGTCGCGGTCGAGCTTGCGGTCGTGCGCCAGGTAGACCACGGCCATGCCGCCGGATCCCAACTCACGCTGGATGACGTAGCGGTCGCTGAGGGCGGTGGTGAGGTGGGGGGGCTCGGGCATGGGATAACGTTATGACGAACCGAGAAATCCACCACTCCCCGCCGGCTGGCCGACGACGACCGGCGGGTCCGTGATACGATCATACTATACGATCATAATATAGTAGTTCGGTGTTTGCTCGGTGAGGTAGATCGCCGTCATCGCGTCTCAAGGCGAGGGCTACTCGGAGCGTCGATCGCGGTGTGGCACGGGGGGCGTCGCGCGCTGATCGGCGACCGCCCCGCCTAACGGGCCGCCGATCACCAGCAGGGAGCTCCCGAATGGCAGCGGGACGCGGTCGAACAGCTGCTGCTCGAGGCGCGTGAACCAATAGAGCGTGCGGTTCACCGGCCGCGGTGGAACGCGCGGTGGGCGCGGCTGACGCACGCCGTCGTTGCGCGGATCGCACCGCTCCGCCAGATGCGTCGCGAGCTTGAGGGGCGCGACCCAATGGAACAGGTATCGCGCCATGTCGATGCGCATGCCGGCGGCGTCGGCGAGGCGGCGGAATGCCGCCCGGTCATACCGCATCACGTGCTGGTTGATGACGTCGTGGCCGGTCCATAGCGCTTGAAACGCAGGGACCGTCGCGACGATGACGCCGTCCGGCGCGAGCAACGACAGCGCGTGCCGGAGCGCCGCTTCAGCGTTCGGCATGTGCTCGAGCACGTCGAGCATGAGGATGACGTCGTACCGGCGGCGTTCGCCGGCCGGCTGGAAGGTGTCATCGAATGCGCGCGCGTAGATGCTGCTGCGGTGGGGACCGTCCGGCTGGAGGAGCGATGCGTCGGGTTCGACGCCTTCGGCGACGCCGAACTCGCGCAGCCGGTCGAAGAACAAGCCGTCGCCGCAGCCCACATCGAGAATCGCGGCGTTCTTGCCCGACAAGCCGAGGCGGCGAAGCACCGAGACGATGCGGTCCTCGCGGGCGCGCCACCACCAGTGGTGGTCGTAGAGCTCCCGGTACACGGCGGCGTACTCCGATTGCACGCGTTAGGCTCGCTGCCGGCGTGCGGCGGCGACACGCGATCGACGGCTGGCGTCGATGGCCGTCTCGCGGCCGATGATCTGATCGACGATGTAAATCGGGCGTCCCTTGCTCTGCTCGTACACGCGCCCGACGTATTCGCCGATCACGCCCAGGAAAAACAATTGCACGCCGGAGAGAAAGCTGATGAGCAGCGTCAGCGCGGTGAATCCGCGCGGGCTCTGGTGCATGAAGAGCTTGGCCCACACCGAGTACGCGCCGAACACGCCGGTCAACGAGATGACGAGCGCGCCTAACAGCGCGGCCGCGCGAATCGGGACGACCGAGAACGCGAAGATTCCGTCGAAGGCGAGCGTGAGCAGCTTGCGAACCGTGTACTTGCTCGCGCCGGCATGGCGCTCGCCGCGGTCGACGGCGATCGACGTCTGCCGGAACCCGACCCAGGTCCGCATGCCGCGCAGAAAGCGGTGGTGCTCGGGCATCCGCCGGAGCTCGTCGACCACACGGCGCGACAGCAGGCCAAAATCGCCCGCGTCGAGCGGGACGCGCACCGTGGACAATCGATCGAGCAGTCGATAGAACAGAAAGTACGAGGCGCGCAGCCACCACGGTTCCTTGCGGCTGCTGCGACGCGCGTACACGACATCGTGTCCGGTTGCGTGGAGTGCGAGCAGGGCGGGGATCAACTCCGGCGGGTCCTGGAGATCTCCGTCCATGACGATGGCGACATCCCCCGTCACATGATCGAGCGCCGCGGTGAGGGCGGCTTGGTGGCCGAAGTTGCGTGACAGCGACACGATGACCACTCGGTCATCGGTCATGGCGTGTTGGGCGAGTCTCGCCAAGGTGTCGTCGCGGCTGCCGTCGTTCACGATCACGATTTCGTGCGGTCCGCCGGGTACGGCGCGGAGTGCATCGCCGACGCGACGCAGCAATTCGGCGATGCCATCCTCTTCGTTGTACACGGGAATGGCGACGGACACGCGGAGCGGCGGCGCGATCATGTCCGTGCCCGGCCCTTGAAGTAGAGCATGTTCCAGAGCGTTAGGCCGGCGGCGCCGAGTGGATACGGCTCGAAGACTACCGTCTCGAACCATAGCCCAAGGAGATCGCGCCATTCCTCGAGCGGCCGCGGATAGTCGCCGCGATCCCAGCGGGCGAGCATTCGCCCAACTGAAGCGTGCGCCGGCAGCACCAGGTCCAGCACGTGGAGATAGCCATCGCTGGTGAGCAGGGTGCGCAGGTGCTCGAGGATGCGGCGGGCGCTGGCCGTGTCGACGTGGTGCAGGAAGCTGTTGACGAGCACGAAGTCGAAGCGTTCGCCGGCGGGCACGGTGTACGTGGTCGCATCGGCGACCACGAAGCGGCGTGCGTGTCGTTCGCGCGCGTACGCGATATAGTCCGGGTTCACATCGATGCCAAGGTAGTCGCAGTGCGAGAAGTGGCGGGTGTTGGTGCCGGGACCGCAGCCCACGTCGAGCACTCGGCGAATGGATTGGCGATCGGTGTGGCGAAAGACGGGCGCCAGCTTCGACTCGGCGAAGGGCGCTTGCCAGAGGCGGTAGGCCGCCGTGTGTTCCATGATTCTCGCCGCGACGTTCATTCGCGCCACCGCAGGGTGAAGCGGCCGATCTGCTCGTGGAGGGGAAAGCGCTGCTCGAGCGCTGCGGCGAGGCTGGTCGGCATGGCGCCTGAAAAATCTCCGTGCGCGTTGATGGCTACTGCGGTGACGCCGCGTGCGTC